>JALNZD010000018.1 GCA_023229505.1 Bacteroidales bacterium
GATTTACCTTCACGTGGCGAACCCTCCCTCAACACCTCCACATAGCCCGCTAGATACCTTGTATCCGGTGGAATAATGCGGGATACGGGAAACGAATTAGCACAAATCATAGGTCGTTTCGCAGAACAGTATATTGAAAAATACCAGCCCAATAGTTTTATCATACGAACCCTTGATGCGTTGCAACAGTGTCGGACCTTGGCCCTTGGCGGGCACAAAGAGAAATGCGATTGTTGCGACCGGGAACGGATAAGTTACAACAGTTGCCGCAACCGCCATTGCCCGAAGTGCCAGGCAGCAAAGCAGGCGTTTTGGGTAGAGGACCGGATGAAGGAAGCCTTAACAGAACCTGAGCCTTCATCCGCATATTCATTGCCTGGTTCCGGCTGCCGGACTCACCCTCAAGGGAAATCTGAAACGAATCACCAAACAGGGTAAATACCTTTATCCGGTGAAGATGCTCAGTACCGTGTTTCGCGGTAAGCTTTTGGGTAAGCTGAAACGACATCTGTCGGATATCAGCCAATTAGGCGAAGACCAGTCGCTGTTGGATCGGCTATGGAACAAACCCTGGGTAGTTGATTGCGAGCCTCCCTTTGGCAGCCCTGAACATATTGTGAAATACCTTGGACAGTATACGCACAGGGTTGCCATCAGCAATCAGCGGATACAGCATATTGACAAGGACGGTGTAAGTTTTTACATGAAAGATTACGCCGACCAGGGTAAGCGAAAACTGACCCAACTGAGCGGTGTAGAATTTTTGCATCGCTTTTGCCTTCACATCCTTCCTAAGCGGTTTGTGCGCATAAGGTATTATGGGATACTGAGTAGTAAGATGAAAAAGAAGTTCAAACCTGAAAAACAAAAAGCTGTTCCGGTTAAAGAGACCTCGCAGGAGCGGATCAAACGATTAACGCAGTTTGATGTTTATCAATGTCCGTATTGTAAAAAGGGCAGGATGCAAATTGTTGAAATTCTGCCTAAAATACGCTCGCCGGGCAATGTACTTTATCCCACGAAAAATACAGTAAGAATCTCATGACAAAGTATTGGAAGCATGTCCGCAAAAGCAGGATCAGTAATGTATTGCTTACGCCTGGCAAAAAATCCTTAGAAACCTGAATCAGGAATCGCTACTGTTAAAAACACCTACTATGAAGTGAAAGAATAACAGGAGGACACAGCTATCAGCCAACCATTCGGTTGCAAATAATCAGAATCCATAGTCGTAAAGTGCATAGAAGGTGGGTAATCCCCGGATTTAGTTCAACGTGGACTTCATGTTGGGCACTGCGTGCCACACGAAGTCCTATTTATTATAAGCCGTTTTTCTTTCTGCCGTCATAGTGTCGTCAAGGTGTTAAATACTCCGTCAATTACTTTTGCCATTCTTTTAACGTCAAGCGTTTCCATTGTGTCAGTTGGTTCGTGATAATTTTTGTTTCTAAAAAATGATGTGTCGGTAAGCATTAAAGCACTAAAACCAAATTTCCAATAATTCAAATGGTCGGAAAAGTCAATACCTGCCAAAGCTGGAGGGCCAGTAAACTTTTTTGTCCTGATAGCTTTTGTTGATTTGTATTTTCTACAAAACTTTCGTGTGAATTGTCCAGCACCAAACTTTTTTACAAGTGTAATATAGTTGCCTTTATTACCATAGAAAAGCGAAAGCAGTCCAATAGGATATGATTGTGATTTTTTCTCGTCTTTAAAATAACCTATCATTTCAAGTGAAATCATTCCATAAACTTGTGTCTTATTGTCTGCAAGTGATTTGGCGTGAATGTAACTACCCATATACTCTGTCCTGAAATATGGAGGTTCTTCTAATGAATATGCAACAAGGTCAACACGTTGATTTAACTTTTGTCCTTTTAAAAGTCGGGAAAGTTCCAGAAGTCCAACGACCCCGCTTGCATTGTCGTCCGCACCTTCTTGATTGTCGCAAACGTCATAGTGTGCACCAACAATAATTCTCTTTTTATTTTCTGTCCCGAATGAACAAATTACATTTTTATAAACTTGACCATTTACAGAATACTCTTGTATGAAAACGCTGTCTGAGTATTGACTGAAGATAGTTTTAATATAGTCCGCTGTCTTGTTGAGTTGGTCAATATTCTTATAGGTGCGAAATTGTCCAGTTTTCGTAATAGCAGTCAAATGTGATTTTATTATTGTCGTGTCCGAAATCCTCGTTGAGAAACAATAACTAGTTACGAACAAAAGTAGTAGTGTAGATATGTGTTTTGGTGTCGTCATTAATGGCTTATAACGCTCCGCCGCTATGCGACGGGTGGGATCAAGTTGTTTTTATGTTTCGTAAATACTGACCTAAATTACATATATTTCTTCAATTATCCGACTTTAGCCCATCTGCTTGCATAGCGGCTTGTTAACAACTGAAAAAAAAGCTCACTTTACAGACCGCTAATCGTTTGAATAGAAATTCTAAAAAAGCTCTTAACCAGTAAAATCCTTTCACTTAGGATAAGGTTTGCTTGAAGGAATGGCTAGCGTTCTCATTTGAATATTTTACTATGGAAAATTTGACATTGGAACTTTTTGGTTCTTAAGATTAGATTGAAATTTAATGGCTAACTTGGAAAAATAGTCGCTTTGACCAGGCTTTTGCGGAAAAATCTGATCTTTTTTTCTTATTGATTGTTAAGAGAATAGGGTGGTCACTAGAAATCGGCAGAGGGTGGTCAGTTAATCCGGTTTTTAGAGTCAGTCGAACCGGAGAAGTGTGAAATTCTCCATCATTGAATTTGTAATGACCGTGGGAGGAGAAGGATTCAGGTTGCCAAATTCACCAATCCTGGTGTACTTTTTTATGACAAAGGGCAGGCCCATCGAAAAGAATGGATGGGGTTTGTCGCAAATCTGGAAATGCAGGTGAGGTTCCGTGGAATTGCCCGAATTCCCAAGCAAAGCCAACGGTTGACCCTCTTTTACAAAATCTCCATTTTTAACGAAGAAGGAGAACGGCACGCAATGTGCGTACAGGGCATATTGTTGTCCGCCCAGGTCTAGGATCAGGTAATTGCCTCCGTATTCATCGAGTGATCCGATGACAATATCTTTGGCATTCCCGCTGTTTTCAGGCCTGCCGTCAACCAATGCAACCACAGAGCCATCGGAAACCGCATAGAGGGTGTCGCGGTAATTGAAGTATGATTGGTTGTTCAGAGGATCGCCGCTGGAACTGTACTGGGCAGAGTCCAGCTGAATATTGTCAAATGCAAACTGCTCGCCTGAAAAAATCTGACCGCCGACAAAAAATACTGCATTATAATGATACCCCATGGTTGACAGGTTGATAAACATCCAGTTTGTCCCTTTTACCGGGGATGAAATTGCCAGGGGAGATTCGTACTTCCTGGGGGAAAATAATCCGCCCTCGACAACAACCTGGGCGTTTGAAACGGTGTCCTGCAGTATAAATCGGTGTAAAACATTCGAAGGCACCGGCTGGCCCAATGGAATGGGAAGCTGAACCGACAGATAGTAGGACGAAATCTGATCCTGTTCGAGGAATGCTATAGGGTTCGGGGGATTTGATATAAAATATCCGAATGATTCTTCCCCAATGGTCATCAGTTCTTCTTTCGTATCGTTGTCAAGGACAATGATCTCTTTCAGCATAAGCTTGTCCTTTCTGAATTCCCACATCTTCAGCATATAGCAGATACGGAGATATTTATCCGTTGCAAACGGGGTATGGTTTGCGATCACCTCGATTTTTAACGGCTGGGATTCTTCAGTACTCTCCTTTTTACAGCTTGATGCCAGGAAGACCGAAAGCAGATAGGCAAGCAGGATGATTTTTGTTCGCATGTTATAGCACGTTTTTGTTTAAAAAAATATTGACCTTACAAAGTTAGTATAATCTATGTTGATCTCATATTTTGCTCAGGGAGATGGATTTTTATAACAATTTTTAGTTCCGGGCCCGAACTGAACTGATTGTAAAAGAAGCCTTTTTGCTTCTTCTGATAATTTATCAACTATTGGGACAAGTTCCTTATTCGGATGCTTAAAATCATTTGGAATTTGTGCGACTGAAGTATCTTTTAAGATATGTTGATAAAAAAAATCTATTTCTCTTGCTGTTAGTGCTATTTAGATATTACTGATAGAGTCAAAGCCTTGGATGTACATGGTCTGATAACTTTGACTTTTAGCCTTTTCTAGAGATTTCTTGTTAGTTTCCTGACCCATTACTGACATTCCTAGAAGCATTATAATGGAAAGAATGGAAATTACTGTTTTCATGATCCTTGTGATTTAGAATTTTCCGCTTTTTTTGATTGTTAACGCTCCGCCGGCAGCCGCAGTGCGGGATTTACTTGTTGTTTCTTTTCTTTTTCTTTATCGTTTGCAGGTTTGGTGAATGCTCGCTTCCGGGTACCGCCCGCATTGTCGGCTGCCGGTTCGTTAGCGGTTAGTGCTTTCAAGTTGGAATTCTACATTTGAATGGATTATTTACTAGAAATTAAACTGTCAATTAATACTTCGTAAGAAAGAAATTCTTGTCCTCTTTGTACTTGTAAAATTACTTTTGTGCTTGGATTGGAATATTCCAACGCCCGTAACTCATTGAATGTAATTTCTTCTGTAGGTTTACCATTAATTGTTAGGATTTTATCGCCTAACCGGATACCGGAATTTGCAACTGGTGAAGATTCGTACAAAGAATTAACATACAACGATTTAGCATCTGATGACCTGTAAAGTTTCATACCTAAACTAAAGGGACCATGAGGCTTAGAATACTCCTGGTTTGGCTTTAAAAAAAACACTTTGTTCTTGTAATCGAAAATAACCTGGAATTTTTGAAAAAATTCGTTCCCTAAGAAACCAATTTGTTCAGGGGCAATTCTAAAATCTAACAGATATACTTGTTCATTTTGGAAACTAAAAGAATCGAGCATAGTAATCCGGTTTGCATTAATTATTTCCCGCTGAAGTGTATCTTTTGGATTCATTGTTAATGTTCTGGTTTTAAATACCATCAATTCTTCTGGAAGAACAACCGGCACAACAGGACCCTTACCTCTCATAGGGCTCTTACCTACCTGTAAATATAAAAATCCCGGTGCGCCAATATCCAAAACCAGTTCTCCATTCAGTTTAATTTTACTATTTGTAGATATTTCGACTACGGTTGAAACGGTAAAGTAAGTTACCGGATTTCCTTTTAAAGGGAACGAAGTATAATGCTTTTTAATATTGTTAAGTGTGTCTTGCGAAAGTATCCTGAAGAATTGATGTTCAAAATCCATTAAAACGATATTGTTTTCAAAAAACCAATATGCCGGAAAAATGGCATTGGTGTGCAACTTGGTTTTTAATAAATTACCAACATCAAACCGTCCTTTAAATTCTTTGTTTATCCCCAAAGCTTTTATATTGATTTTACCGATAATTTCACGGTTGATTTTTATAACTCCTCCGGGTGTTATGGTTCTACTGTTGGTCTTTTTAAAGGTTATTCCGAGCTTGTCTTTGTTTAAATCCGTAAAAGCGCTATCGAATATTGGGGTTTGTGCACCTGTGTCGAAAAGGAGGGATATCTCAACGGAGTCGTTCATAATTGCATTAACTACAACATGTCGGCCGTTATAGTGAAACCGGTATGCATCCTGGGGATAGACAAATGTATCATTTGAAGTATTATTCTCCGGGGCAGTCTGTTGCGGGGTGGAGGATGAACAGGCGGTCAAAATGATAAAAATTGCCAGGAAGAATGTATGCCTCATATTTAGAAATTTATGCTTGACTATTTATAGATCTATCTGTTAGAACTGTAAAACAAATGCACCTCCTGCATACTCAAAATAAGGTTAATTATTTTTATTGCAATAGGTATTGTCCTCACTCTTTTTTAAAGCGTTTTTTGAATTAGTACCGCTAACGTTCTGCCGGCAGCCGCAGTGCGGGATTTACTTGTTCTTATTTTTGCTTTCCTTTAATATTTGTAGGTTTGGTGAATGCTTGCCCTCGTATACTGCCCGCATTGACGGCTGACGCTTTGTTGAACTAAATCCCACATTCGTGGGATAGTTTCCAACAAATTTAGTAAAATAGTACTGAGTAGGGAGTGGTCGCTCTCCGAAATAAGTTATAAACCTTAAAAACTCAGTACCATGAAAAGAATTGAACCGACTATTGTCGAGAAAGCTATCCAGACAGTTGAAGGCTTTGCGAAAGTTTACAAAACTCTGCAACAACAAATCGTGTTGCGAGGACAGAGCAAAAGTACGTTAGAAAATTATATCCGGCTTGTCGGACAAAATAAACGAGCCATTGTACTGCCTTCGCTCAAAGAAGAATTAAACTGCCGGTGATCTTAAACCGGAGCGAATTACGGGAATTATTTAAGGCACCGGCATTACTCAAGCATCGCATAGTGCTGACGCTAATATATTCGGCCGGGCTGCGTTCGCAGGAGGCCATCAACCTGAAGATCTCAGATGTTGACTTTGAACGTAAGACGATACACATCAGGCAAAGCAAATACAAGAAAGACCGTATAGTGCCTTTGTCAAAGTATATGGCCAAGGGCCTTCATAAATACTTTTCAGTTGAACATCCTTACCAATGGATTTTCAATGGCAAAGAGTCTGATCCAGTCTGAAATTCATTAACCTAAGGTATTTTTGCATTTTTTTGGCTGTACCGGCTGATGTCTTGATCAGGTTTCCACGATGTCTGCAATACGTCCTGAGTTGCTCTGTAGCTGCATCGGGCAAAAAGCTTCCGCTTAATAACCCCAGGCTGTGAAGTTTTTGTATCCACTGGCAATCTTGTACATCGGTTTTCTTTCCTTTGATGTTTTTGGTGAACTTGCCATTACAAAGGATTACTTCCAACCCAGCATCCTGGAGTGTGGAGAACAGGTTTTGCCAATAAGAGCCGGTGCTTTCCATTGCAACCGTTTTAATCCCATTCTCTAAAAGGTGCCTGGCAATTGATTCGAGGTCTGCGGCATAAACACCGAATTCCTTTATGTCTTTTGCATTTTGTCCTATCGCTACAAAATGTGACCTGCTTCCAACATCAATGCCGCCAGCATGGGCATTGACAATTTCCATTGTGGCATTTTTCTTTTTCATATTAATTGATTTTTGGTTAAAAAATGTCCTAAGGAAATGTATCTTTGACTTGAAAATATCCTGAACGGGGTTCCCAATAAATCGGGACCACCACTGAAATCATCTCAAAGCCTTCGAACTTCTACTTCGAGGGCTTTTTACATTTCAACCAGAATGGCGCTCGGGTTTTGATACTCCATTTTTAAAACCGGCCTTGCAAAGGACTTAGTAAAAATAATAAATTCAACTCTCTGCAAAGTCTATCGTTAGCATAAGAAATCAATTTTTTGGAAATAGGGGGAATAGCCCATAACGGTTACGCATATGGCCAATAGCGGGTTGCGGGGCACTTTCCTGTCAACTTACTCCAACCTAAAAGCGGGTTACAGACCTTCGAATACGTATATCCCCCGCTATTGGCTATATGCGATGTTAGGGGCTGGGGCTCTTTTTATTTTCAATTTTTTTTATTAAATCCATTAAATAAGCTTTTTGCAATTTTGTCACACTTTTATCATCATAAAGATTTTTAATCTCATCAAATGACCAATTAATCTTAATATCTTCACTTAATAATTCATCTAGCTGCTTTTCATAATTTGTAACATTTTTATTCAACATTCTACCATCGATACATAATAAAAAATATTTAATTACTTCAAAGCCCTTATCTAACGTAATATTTTCAAGCTGTTCAATTAGCTTAATAGAATCATCATATTTATTAATTATGAAATTTAATTCACTTAAAGCAAGTTTAGAAGACACATTTTCACTATCTAATTTAATTGCCAAATAATAATCTTCTATGGCTTTATCATATTCACGTAAATATGTATAAACCAATGCACGACAAATGAAATAAAGTGAATTATTAGGTTCCAATTTAATAGCATTATTACAATCTATTAATGCTTTTTGATTCTTTTGCAATTTGATGTAGGTATTCGCTCTATTACGATAAACATTTGAATTATCAGGAGATAATTTGATTGCTTTGGAATAATCTTTAAGAGCATTTTTATATTCTTTTAATTCATAATACGTATTTGCTCTATTATTGTAAATATCAGAATTATCAGGGGATAATTTAATTGCTTTGGAATAATCTTTAATAGCGTTATCATATTCTTGTAATTCAAAATATGTATTCGCTATATCATTAAATAAATCAGGATTGTTAGGATTTATTTTAATAGCTTCGTCAAAATCAAAAATTGCTTTTTTAAAATCCAAATTTGAATAATATGACCAACCTCTCCAATAATAAATCTCATTTAAATCCTCATAACCCAAATCTTTAGCTTTAGTGAAAAGATTAATTGCTTCGGCATATAAACCTTTAGCATATTTTATTCTACCTTTATAATAAAATGTTTCTGGAATTGAATCATTAATAGAAATTGATTTTTCAATATCTTCTTCTGCACCTATTTCATTCTTTAAAGAAAAGAATTTCAACCATGCTCTATGAGTATATGCTTCATAAAATTCAGGATTTAATTCAATTGTTTTATTATAATCGTTCAATGCTTCTTCAAAACTTCCATTATAATCATTAGCTAATCCTCTCAAATGAAATGCTTCAGCAAATTCGTTATCTAATTTAATAACTTCATTAAAATCACAAATTGCTTTATCATATTGAGTTAAACAGGCATAAGCAAGACCCCTATTATAAAATGGTTTTAAATATGTTAGATTATAAACAAGTGCTGAACTATACTGGTTTATTGCGCTGTTGAATTCCTGTAAGCGGTAGTATGCATCGCCTAAGTTATTATAAATAACAGAGTTTTTTCTGTCAAGCGAAAGTGCGACCAAATATTTTTGAATTGAAGTTTCAAAATCGCCAAGATTATATAAACAGAGTCCCCAATTAAACCATGCCTCTGAAAAATTTTGTTGGATTGTAACTGCAACTTCATAACTTATAGCAGCATCAGAATATTTTTCAACTTCATATAGATCATTCCCCTTTAAGTAGTACTCTCTAGCAGAATCTTCAATTTTATTATCTTCAAGTAATAATTCTTTAATATATTTATCATCATGTGTAGTGCTATACACTTGCAACCCTTTTTTATAATTTGCAAGTTTTACCTCCTTTTCTTTAAGGGTTTCTGATATTTGGTTTAACTTCTCACCTAAATCTTCCCTTTCTGCCATTTCTAATTGGTTCATAAGTTCTTTTATTGTTCTATTCAAGTTTTCGATAGAATTATTTGCTTCCTTCTCGGGATTGTTTTTTATTTCTTCTAACTGTTTATTTCTTCGTTCTAGATCAAGCAATTTATTATCACTTTCGTTCAATTTATTTTTAAAGCTTTCGATATTACTTTGTTCTTCATATAATTTTCTTTCAATAGTTTTTAATTCATTCTGTCTTTCTTGTAGAAGCTCTTTTAACGCTAAAACCTTACCTTGACAATTTAACAATTCGTCATTTTTATCTTGTATTTTTTGTTCCAAATCACGTATCATTTCATCTGGGTTAATATATTCATCGAATTGATTTTGCTCTAAATCTTCAATAGCTTTCTGCAAATCTCTTCTCAATGAAGGAAGGTCTTTTTCCGAATAGAGGATATGAGATAAATTTCTTATATCAAAAGGTGCGTCATCAATCTTTTGAGTGATAATAATGGTATTTGAATTTCCAATTGCATGAGCAAAGCCAAGTTCATAAAAAACATTTGCATTCTTATTTGTAGTATCAACAATGCAGTATTTTGCTTTTTTAATGTTTTGACAAATCCGTTTACACCATATATCTCCTGTATCATATTTTGAATCTGCTCTTTCGCAAATAAAGTTCTTCGTGACGATAGCTCTTATTGTTTGATCAATTATGTCAAAAGTGTTTTTAAATCCATCAAATGGCATCATTACGAAAATAAAATTGTCAGTTTTTTTTACATTATAGGGACAATTTTTTGTAAATTTTGAACAGAACATAATATTAAAATTTAGAATCAATATTTTACTAAAAACTTTTGAATATATTTTAAGTCACCGATAAGTTATTTTGTCCCTTGATTTTTCATTGCCCTTGCCCCTACCTTATACCCGCTATCCCTGCAATCCTATATACATCCTATAAGCATGTGGATAGGCGATGAAGTGTAGCGTGTTAGTTTAGGGCACCTCGAAAAACTAGTTTATGCCCGTTTATTAACGACTTAAAATTACAACATGGTTATCTGAAAACCTAATTTTTACCTCCCTGCTTTTTATTTATCTATATCAATATTTTGCAAAACAGATGGATCCGCCCAGTATGCATATCTTTCAATTTAATCTGACAAATAAATAAACCTTTGGTAAAGAAGTTTGTATTTACTATCATTTTAATCTCATTATCATAATTATAAGAAAGAACGACCCGGCCATCCGCAGATATAATTTTCACACCAATAATACGCCAGGTATCGGGGTCGGCCACACTTATATTAATTTGATCTGTTGCCGGCACCGGGTAAATAATGACTTCAGGGATTGAAAGACTGTCTTCATCAAGTCCTGAAACAGGAGGAAAACCAGAACCGGCAAAGTATTCCAGCCCACCCGAAAAATTCCCGGCAATTAATTCAGGGTACCCATTCTGGTCAAGGTCAAACAGGGCTGGAGCCGATCTGTACCCACGGTCTGCTTTGAATTCCTGCAAGCCAATCAGGCCAGCCAGGGTGTCGGATAAAGTAAATTCCCCTTCAAGGTTCCCATCAATCCCTGTAAAATATAAAACATCCCCTTTTTCAGAACCCACCAGCAGATGGGTCTGATCCTGCGCATCCCTGTAAAAAAAAGGTACACTAAAGCCATCCAGCGAAATGGAATAATCAATCACGTTCACCTTTCCCAGGCTGTCAGTCACAAGCGTAAAACCGGGATTTTGCATTGTTCCTGTATTCTTGTAAAAATTGATATTTCCCCCCTTTTCTCCGATGATAAGGTCGCTCAGGTTATCGCGGTCGAGATCAAAAAGTTGAGGCGTGCTAAATGCGCCCACATCGATGTCCTGGAAATTTAACTGACTTAAGGCCAGACTCATAGGCTCTCCGGGGCTTGCTGTATTAAGATAATAAATGATCGTTCCATCTTCACAACCCAGGAGCATATCAACATCATTGTCCCCATCGAGATCACCGAAAGCAGGGGCCAGTCCTTTCAGGTCTAAGGAAGAAACGCCTGCAAAATCACGATCCATAAAGGTAAAGGCAGGTTGCTCCGTTGTCCCGGTATTCCTTAGCCAGGCAACCTGGCTTGTATGCTCCGTATGCAGTGTCATGAACTGATCATAATAAGAAGTGTCATAGTATCCATAATTCCCGATTAGCAGGTCCGTCAGGCCATCCTGGTCAATATCCCAGAATACCGGGTAAGCCCCGGCACCCACATCGATCATTTGGTCCTGCAAAAAAGACCTGGACTTCAAATTAAACTGGGGCTGGTCATTACTGCCATCATTATGATAAAACCAGGCACTTTGAAAATTATTGCTTAGAAATGGATTGGGATCGAAGGGCGCTACAAGCAGGTCATTAATCCCATCATTGTCAAAATCATCATAGAAAGCCGCTGGCATGGAAAACAGATTAATGGGGACTCCGTCTGTAGGATATTGCCAGTCAAACGACACCATCCGTGCCGTATCAGCATTCCCTCCATTATATAAGGCAACCAGGTTAGGATAATCCACATCCCCCAGCAACAGGTCTATCAAATTATCACCATTTAATTCCAGGAGACGGAAGGTTGAACCGGTATGGCGTTCTTCCCGGTTCGCAGTTCCCAGTTCCCAGTTCCCAGTTCGCAGTTCCCAGTTCGCAGTTCCCAGTTCCAGGCTTCCATGCTCCCATGCTTCCCCGCTTTCGCACCTCAGGCAAGTATCAAGCGTAATCAGGTTCGATTCATCGCTTTCGGCAAAATAGCCCCAGCAGAAGTCTGTCTTCATGAAATCCAGCGAATCGCGCTTACCGTATTTCTCCATCGACATATTCCGGTGCTTTTCCACGAAAGAGCCCAGTCCCCAGAAGGTAAGTATATCCAGGTCACCGTCGCCATCAAGGTCACAGATGGCAGGGTAATCAGCATAGGTAACGAGGATGTTGACGTATCCCCCACCCTGGAAAGAAGTGAGGAAGGGATATACTTCCAGCCTGAAATCAAGATGGGTCAGTGAGATATTCCGATAGACCTTTAACCCGGCATAACCGGGAGAATAAGTGAAGATATCCTCTTTTCCATCGCCGTCATAATCTGTAAAAATTGCCCAATGAGAGAGTTGGGGAAAATACTCCGCGTATTCCGGAGCATATTCATAATCAAATATTTCGCCAGATTGGACTGTCAGGAAAGGCATGATCCGGTCACCTGTCCGGTCGAAGACGATAAGGTCTTTCAGCCCATCGAGGTCAATATCCAGCTTATAAAACTGGCAGGAATTCATGCCACCGGCCCAGGGAAACTGAAAATTATGGCGATCGGAAGCAAATACCTTAACTGATGTTGGCTTGTCCTGACCTGAAATGGGATTTAAAACCAAAATAAAGGAAATAAAAATCAACATGGGATATCTGAGATCACATGGCATGGTTAAGGTTTTTTCTTTCAAAGATAGGAAAGATAGGTCACAATAGAGAGACACATAGGGGGATTACCTTTTTTCCGTACTTTTACAACATAATCAAAAATACAGATTATGTCAAAGATCCTCGTCGTAGATGATGAAAAAAGCATACGCAACACCCTGAGGGATATCCTTGGGTATGAGAAATACGAGGTCAGTGATGCAGATTCCGGTATCACAGCATTGGAAATGCTTAAGCAGGCCGAGTTTGACGTCATCCTGCTCGATATCAAAATGCCGCAGATGGATGGCATGGAGGTACTGGACCATATTCTAAGCGAATACGACACGCCGGTAATCATGATCTCCGGTCACGGTACCATTGAAACAGCCGTTGAAGCAATCAAAAAAGGAGCCTTTGATTATATCGCCAAACCCCTCGACCTCAACCGCCTGCTCGTCACCATCCGCAATGCCCTTGATAAATCACGCCTGCTGTCGGAAACCAAGTTCCTGAAGAAAAAAGTCAGCAAAAAGTATGAGATGATAGGGGATTCAGAAGTAATGAAGGGTATCTTCGAAATGATCGACCGGGTAGCACCGACCCATGCCCGTGTACTCATCACCGGGGATAACGGCACCGGTAAGGAATTGGTGGCAAGGCAACTGCACGAGAAAAGTCAGCGTTCCAAAGGACCCTTTATCGAAGTGAACTGCGCGGCTATCCCTTCGGAACTGATCGAAAGCAACCTGTTCGGGCACGAAAAAGGATCTTTCACATCAGCCATCAAGCAACGCAAAGGTGATTTTGAACTGGCAAGCGGGGGCACTTTATTCCTCGATGAGATCGGTGACATGAGCCTTTCTGCGCAGGCTAAGGTGCTCAGGGCTTTGCAGGAGAACAAGATCATGCGGGTCGGTGGCGAAAAGGATATCCCGGTAGATGTCCGTGTGATAGCCGCCACCAATAAGAACCTCACGGAAGAGATCACCGCCGGCAGGTTCAGGGAAGACCTCTACCACCGCCTGAGCGTCATCATTATCCATGTTCCGCTTCTCCACGAAAGAAAGGATGATATTCCGCTGCTCGCCAATTATTTTATGGAAGAAATCTGCGCCGAGCAGGGCAAACCCATGATTTTCTTTACCGATGATGCCCTCCGGGAGCTCATGCAGATGAAATGGACGGGAAATATCCGTGAATTGCGAAATGTGGTGGAACGGTTGACTATCCTCTGCGATGGGCAGATCGAGGAGGCAGATGTGGTAAAATTTGCACAGCCTCTGGTTAAATAAGATTGCTATTCAATAACAACAGTTTTCAGGGCTCCTGTTTCCATGTCAAATTCTACCCGTTTAAATTCGGGCGGCAATGATTGGATAGCACCGAGCTGTAATATTTCCAATCTCTTTGAATCCAGTTCCTTCCCCTGAAAAGATAAAACTGCCGTGACTATTCGGGGAACCCGGTAAACAAACCCTGTAGCGGACTGTCCGGTTTCAAGCTCACCAGGCATCATATTCACAGCATCTGACAACAAGCTGATATTGACATCATTCTGCCCATCCGGGGTGGCCATCCCGCTGCTCTTTAAAAATGCAGCCAGCCTATATTCTTGCTCTTCTTTCCCGGCATCAGGAAAAAACTGATATTTGAATTTTAATGTCTCTTTAACACTGACACCGGTGAATAACTTCAGGTATTCCACCCTTTGTTCTTCAAGCTTGTTATACATGAACTCCAGCGCTTCCCGGGAATAGGCAGTCTCCTGGTAACCAACCATCAGGTTGTATTTGTCCCGCTCAATCTGCCGGATTTGGTCAGATGCCTCCTGTGCTTTCTCACGGTCTGTGAATTCAACCATTGAGCGCTTGAATATCTTTTCTTCCAAAATGAGGGTATCAATACTTACTTTTCTGATCACGGTATCAATGACTTCCCGGGTAGGAGATTCTGTGTATTTCTTATAAAGATTCACGGGATCATGTGCGATGAATAGATTTTCATTCCAGCTGGCAAAGCCTTGAGGAATTATTGCTTTATCAAATTTTTCCAGGGTAACCAACGGGGTTGATTTTCCGAAAGAAATCCAGATCTCTCCGGATGACTTCTCTTCTTTTTCGATCAGGTAAACTTGATTGGGATCCGTTTCCGTAGAAGTAAATATAGTAGCGTTTTCGAAAACATAATTCACCGAACTTTTCGTGATCACTTCATCGAGGCCTAAATACTCCCCCGCAAATTCAGCAAGCGGACCAGGAAATTGCTGTGTTTTTGAGATCCACAAATCAACATGGATCTGGGTTCGCGGTAATGTGTAAACAACACCTTGTTTTCCTGACAGCATTTCCGGACCTGTTACTTTCGATACCCTGACCTGAGCAATAATGCCATAAGGGCCATGGAGTATCAATATGATCAAAATGGCTAAAAATTTCATGCGCTTAAACAATATATTTTTCATCGTGGAGAATATAAGTCCTACTTCAGAAACATGATCTCACGGTATTTAGGTAGCGGCCACAGTTCATCATCCACCAGTAATTCCAGCTTATCAGTATGATACCGTATAATATCAAAGTAAGGCTTTACTTTTTCATCATAGGCTGTGGCCATCTCTTCCATTGTTGCCATCCTGTTGGCTTTTTTCCGCTCCTGCAGCATTAATTCAACGTTTATTTTAACCTGGCTGATATGTTCCGATATCTCTTTAATCGTATCAACCTGGTTTTTTGACAGTTTCACATAAGTTTTTGCATCCAGCACCTCTTTCAGCCCCATGGCATTTTCGATCAGGGTATTCTGATACCGGATCGCGGTAGGAATCAGATGGTTCTTTGCCAGGTCGCCGAACATACGGGATTCGATTTGTAACTTCCGTGCAAAGCTTTCAAGTTTGATCTCATACCTGGCATGAAGCTCCCGTTCCGTAAAGACATTATGCTCTCCGAATAGTCTTATGGTTTTAGCGGAGATATACGTCTTAACGGCCTTCGGTGTTGAACGGATGTTGGATAGCCCTCTCTGTGCAGCCTCTTTGATCCATTCTTCGCTGTAACTGTTTCCTTCGAAGCGGATATTCTTCGATTCAGTGATATATCGCTTTAGCACCTGGAATATAGCTTCATCTTTTCTTACTTTATCAGCGATCAGATTATCGACATCATTTTTGAACTTCCTGAGCTGATCCGCCATGATAGTATTCAGGATGATCATAGCCCTGGCACAGGTATCAGATGAACCAACGGCCCTGAACTCGAACTTATTCCCGGTAAAGGCAAAGGGTGAAGTGCGGTTACGGTCGGTGTTATCCCGGAGAATTTCAGGGATTTTGGAGATGTTCACGTTCAGCTCTTCCTGCAAGGCCTGTGTAACCTTGCCTTTTTTAACCTTTTTCTCGATTTCATCCAGGATTTTAGTCAGATGTGAACCGATAAAAGCCGAAATGATTGCCGGCGGGGCTTCGTTGGCGCCAAGGCGCAGGTCATTCTCGGCCGAGGCGATGCCGGCCCGTAGTAAGTCAGCATGCTCGTAAACGGCGCGTAAGATATTAACGATAAAGACGATGAACTGGAGGTTTGACTTTGATGATTTACCGGGAGAAAGGAGGTTCACTCCGGTATTGGTGCTCATCGACCAGTTATTATGTTTACCTGAACCGTTAACACTGGCGAAAGGTTTCTCGTGTAACAGTACGGTAAAATTATGATGGTTTGCCACCTTTTTCATCAGGTGCATCAAGAGCTGATTATGGTCAACAGCGAGATTGGCTTCTTCATAAATGGGAGCGCACTCATACTGGTTGGGCGCTACTTCGTTATGACGGGTTTTCAGCGGTATGCCGAGGCGGTGTGATTCATATTCGACATCGCGCATGTAATTGGCTACCCTTTCGTGTATGCTCCCAAAATAATGATCGGAAAGCTGCTGGTCTTTTGCTGAAGGATGACCGAACAAGGTACGGCCGGTGAGCACCAGGTCGGGCCTGGCAGCAAAAAGGGCCGAATCGATCAGAAAGTACTCTTGCTCCCATCCCAATGTTGCGATTACTTTGGTCACATCCTTGTCGAAATACTGGCAAACATCCACAGCGGCATTATCGAGTGAGTGAAGCGCTTTTAGCAGCGGGGTTTTATAATCAAGAGCTTCACCGGTATATGAAACGAAAATCGTTGGGATACACAGTGTGCCATCAAGAATAAAAGCCGGTGAAGTTGGGTCCCATGCCGTATATCCTCTGGCTTCAAAGGTATTTCGTATCCCACCACTCGGAAAGCTTGAAGCATCGGGTTCCGCCTGGACAAGCTGGTCTCCGTTGAAATTTTCGACGGCTTTCCCATCGTCAACAGGTACGATGAAAGCATCGTGTTTTTCGGCGGTAGCCCCGGTCAACGGGTGAAACCAGTGGGTATAGTGTGTTGCCCCTTTACTGATCGCCCATGTTTTCATTGATGCTGCCACCTGGTCGGCAACCCGGCGATCGATCTTCTCCCCGCTTTCCATAGCATTCATTACGCCTTTGAAGGCTTCCTTAGAAAGGAATTCCCGCATGACGCCTATGCCAAAGGTCATCTCACCAAAATATTCCGATATTTTTTTTCCGTTGGAAAGAGGTTTCTTATCGAATGACCTGGACAAAGAAATTTCCAGTGCTTTAAATCTAAAATTACTCATAGAATTAAATATGAATTAGTTAGTTAAAGTTTTTTTTACGAATTAAGACTAAGCCAATAAATATAAAAATACCGTTAATGATTAAAAGCTCAAATCCAAAGTTATAACCATTTAATAACACTTGATCATATATGCTTAAAAAGTAGCAAAGCACAGGTGATATAAAAGCGATCAGCGGCACCCACCTGTCTTTTACCTTCCAGCGGGTAAACAGACCGAAAGCATAAAGCCCGAGCAGAGGTCCGTAAGTATAACCGGCGATCGTGAAGAGTTTGTCGATTACTGCCCTGTCATTAATAGCCCGAAAAATCACGATAACTGAGAGTAATAAAAGGGCAAAACCTGCATGGACCATATACCTGGTCATTTCTTTCTGTTTTTCAGAAAGTTTTTCATTCTTGTTTATCCCAAGAAAATCGATACTGAATGAAGTTGTCAGTGAAGTAAGGGCCCCGTCGGCACTTGGATAAGCAGCGGAAATAAGCCCGATGATGAAGATGAGGCCTGCCAGAGGCCCCAAATGGTTGATGGCAACCATGGGGAACAGATCATCTGACCTTCCGGGCAGGCTTATCCCTTTCAGTGTCGTAAACAAGTAAAGGGAAGCCCCCAGGAACAGAAAGAGGAAATTCACAAAGACGAGCACAAGGCTGAAAGAAAACATATTTTTTTGGGCATCCTTAAGGGTACGGCAGCTCAGGTTCTTTTGCATCATTTCCTGGTCAAGCCCGGTCATAACGATGGCAATAAAAGCCCCGCTGAACAATTGTTTCAGGTAAAATCGCCTGTCGTGCCAATCCCCGAAAACCATCTTTGAATATTCACTTTCCCATACCGAATTGAACATCTGCCTGAAATCCAGCCCCAGGTTTTTTGTGATCAGGTATATCGTCAGCACCAAAGCGGTCAGCATGAAAGTAGTCTGAACTGTATCCGTCCAGATGATCGTTTTAATCCCGCCCTTAAAAGTATAAAGGAGAATCAGTATGATGAAGATCATTGTGGTAACGGTGAAAGGGATGCCCCAGGCATCGAAAACAAAAACCTGTAAGACATTAACCACCAGGAACATCCGGAAAGATGCGCCGATCGTACGGGAAATGAGGAAAAAGAATGCGCCTGTCTTGTAGGACCAGAACCCGAACCTTCCTTCAAGGTATGAATAGATAGAAGTGAGGTTCAGGCGGTAAAAAAGCGGCATCAGGACGGTTGCTATAACGAAGTAGCCGAAAAGGTAGCCAATCACTACCATCATGTAAGAAAACTGAGTATCCCCAACCCATCCGGGGACTGACATAAATGTAACCCCTGAGAGGGAAGCCCCGATCATCCCGTAAGCGACAACCATCCAGGGTGATTGCTTATTACCAATGAAAAAAGCCCGGTTTGTCGCTTTCCGGGCCGTCAGCCATGTTATAAAAAATAATAATACTGTATAGAGAAGAAAGACGATCAGTATCAGGGAAGGTTTCACGGAAGGTTGGTTAGTGGTTATTGGTTATTCGGAAATCATGCATCGTGTATCGCTGTTCGATTGTTCGATTGTTCAGGTGTTCCAAATTTCAAATTTCAAATTTCTGATTATAGCTTTCTGCTAAAATCCAACAGTGACCGGAAAGAGAAATCAGTCATATTTGCTACCTGAGGATCTATTTCATCTGCAGCAATCAGTACCGTAATCATTCCCAGGTTTTTTCCGAAGATCATATCAGATACTGTATCACCAACCATCACCGACCTTGAAAAGTCAATTGCGGGAAAATCGGCCCTGGCTTTAAGGCCCATTCCGGTCCCGGGTTTCCTGTCAGGATGATTTTCTGATGCGATATAAGGACTGTAATAGGAACCGTCGATGCGGCCACCGGCTTGTTTGATTTTCTGTTTCATTTTAAAATCAATCATGATCAGACTTTCCGGACTCATCATCCCTTTTCCGACACCCTGCTGGTTACTGACAATAATAATATGGCCAAAGATTTTGCTGAGCCTGGCCAATGCTTCCAAAACTCCTTCCAGGAAATGGAAATCTTCCCATCGGGTAACATAGCCATCCGTAATACGGCTGCTGATCACGCCGTCGCGATCGAGGAAAAGCGTCCAATCATCAGTAAAAGATAAGTCTTTTAAATTCATCGTTTGCTTTTTGATAATCCTTGGGGATGCCGATGTCCCTGAAATAGGAAAAACACCGCATGCCATAAAATTCTTCAGTCTGGTAATATTTCTGTAAGAAATTCTTTTCAAATGAAAACTTTTCCGGCAAACCGAAACGAAGCAGGTAATCCTTGCGTACCACATAAACACCCCCGTTAATATAGCCTTCGTCGGGCCCTGCCGACTTTTCATAGAAACGGGTGATGCGGTTGTTGTTATCAAACTCCAGCAGGCCAAAACGGGCCGGATCTATTTCAAATCGCATGGCGAGGCAAAGATCAGCTTCTTTGATCTTACGGAAATCGTCCAATCGCTGAAGGTTGACATCGAAGTAGGTATCCCCGTTAAAAATAAAGACGGCGTATCCCTGGGCATACTGCAGAGCATTTAATATAGCCCCCCCGGTGCCAAGGGGTTCGTCTTCTTCAGCATAAATGAGCGCCAGCGATTTATATTGTTCACCGAAGTGCAGCCGGATGAGTTCTTTCTGGTAACCGACAGAAAGGATCACTCTTTTCAGGCCCCAGCGGTCAAGGAGGTCAAGCTGATATTCTAAAAATGGCCTCCCATTGATGGGGGCCATTGATTTAGGGGCATCGTCAATCACATCTTTCAGCCGGGTACCCATTCCACCTGCGAGTATGATCGCCTCTCCGGTCATCGGGGGAACAGTTTTTTTTCAATCAGTTCGCAGATTATATGCCCGATAAGGATATGTGATTCCTGTATTCGCGGGGTGTCAGAAGAAGGCACTCTGACTATGAAATCAGAGAGTTCTGCCAGTTTCCCGCCGGATTCACCGGTCAGGCCGACCGTAATGATCCCTTTCAGGCGTGCAGCCTGAAAAGCACGGATGACATTTTCAGAATTACCGGAAGTAGAAAGCCCTATCAGGACATCACCTTCAATACCGGAACCTTCTACCAGGCGGGCATAGACTTCATCAAAAGAGTAATCATTCGCTACGGCTGTGAGTAAGGAAGTATTTACCGTAAGGGCCTCTGCGGCAAGTGGTTTTCGATCGAAATAAAACCTTCCCGATAATTCCGCGGCCAGGTGCTGAGCATCGGCGGCACTGCCACCATTCCCGCAAAACAGGATTTTATGACCGTCACAAAGTGACAGGGAGCAGGTTTCTGCTATATCTCCAATCGTGCTAAGTATCTGGGCATTGGAGAGTATCTTTTGCTTGACTTCTATTGACTGTTGAATTGCTTCGGAAATGCGTTTCATATAACTTGCATACAGTTATTCGTGGATGCAAAGATATAAAGATGTAACGATTTAACGAAGTAACGATATAACGAAGTAACGATTTAACGATGTGATGTATCGATATTCGAAGTACATATTCCCAATAACCAGTAACCAATGACCACCTTACTTTTCTTTCACTACCTTCACAGTCTCCACCAGCCAGCCATCAATGGTCATTCTAAGAATATACGTGCCTGCGGACAGGGAATTTCCGTACTCGTCCCTTCCATCCCAATAAAAACTTCCCTTATCGCCAACCATGCCTGTGTTGTTGACCAGAGTCCTGACTTTCATCCCGGACATGCTGTAAACGCTGATATTTAACCTGCCATTCTCCTTCAATTCATAACTCACATAGGTTCCATACGAGAATGGGTTAGGAGAAACCTCCATCAACTTTGAACTTTGAACTTTGAACTTTGAACTTGGCGCCTCCGGCGTCCCAACCCACGGTCCATACTCATACGCTCCCATGTCCACGCTTTCGCCCCAGATGCGGGGATTGCCTGCTATATCATATTCAGGTAGCTTTATTCCACGTGGAAGATTCTGTGTACCGGCGTCGATGCAGGGGGAGCCGGCATCGATGGCATAAGGGAATTCCTCAGAGCCAAGAAACACCGGGTCATCGTCAAGGTTACCTTCGCCCCATTCCACGTAATTGAAAGGCCCATAACTGATGATGCTGTCTTTTCCATCCTCTACAAGAGAATAATTGACCCTGACTGTATCGGCCTGATCCGCTAAATCGTAATTTAAATATATCTGGTAAGGTTCATTGCCATAAAGTATGCAGTTGTAAAAGTTGATATCAGAACCACCAGTGGCGCCTACAGCTCCACCCCATGGATTGGTGGTGATGTTGTTTGCAAAGGTGGAGTTAACAATGTCCAAATAAATATCGCCAATAGTCGCAATAGCAGTAGCGCCGGGATATGGCGACCAGGGAGGGAAGTCGAAATTATCATTAAAAAGGCAATTGACAATCTTTGCGTATATCAAATCTGGTATGGTTTCTGAGCTGACAAAATATACTGTGATATGTCCCTGGCTTGTGTCGGAAGTCATGTCCGGGCCGTTTTGATCAAACTGAGTTGAATTGAATTCAATATATCGTGGAAGCTCGTAGAAATGGTTAAATGGAACAATAGTTTGTATCCCTTTACATTCTTTTATTAAAGAATTATTAATGATCAGGGTGTCGTCAGAATCGGAATAAATTCCATGGATAAAATAATTACTGGTGGCATTGATCAGGGAAATACTATCCAGGACAATTTTTTTTGAATAACCAATCGTGATGCCTCCGGTAAAATAAGTAAATGTTCCATTCCCATTTTGGAAAGATATATTCTTTACATAGGTATAATCCTGGCCGAAAGCAAATCGGGCGCATTCATATTTGTTTTCACAATCCAGGATAGTGTTTTCTCTGCTTTGGCCTACAAGGTTCACATTATTCTTGAATTGCAGCGGTGTATGTTCTCCGGTTAAAGAATTGGAATATACTCCATCAGCAACATGAACTGTTTTCAGATTAATGCTATCTGAAGCGATCTTTAATAAAGCAAAGGAGATGGTTTTAAGCGGAGTATCCGGAGTAAGCCCTGAATTCCCGTCATCTCCCGAAGGACTGACATAAAGATCGGAATTCACCTGCTCGATTTTTCCATGCAAAACTGATATAGGTGGTCGTTCCATGTGAACTCCCCAGTCGCTGAATTTCCCTATATAATAACGATCGGGATTCATTACGGTACATGTATCCAGCCAAATTTTAGCAATGGTGTCATCATATCCGACCACAATATCTGAAACCATTGAGCTGTAATTCAAATAGACATTATTCAGATTTACACTATCGAATGTGACAATTGATAAGGTAGTACCAATACCTCCGGCAACATAAGACCAATTATGTGCTATTGTATTTCCAAATAGCATTAATGATGAAGAGACACTGTAAACACCTCCGCCACACCAGGCAAAATTATACTTAAGGTGACAATTGATAATTTTGAGCTCTGAATTCTCAATATATACACCTCCACCACTTCCGTAAAGCCAAGGGTACAAATTTTCCAGATAATTTGTCCCTGTACCATGCTGTAAGGTAAACCCGAGGATACTGCTCCAGCAATTGTTTTCTAAGGAACGGATACAACTTCCGGATTGGTTTCCGTCGATTATCGTCTGGTCGATAATGGAATCCTGCTGTGAAAGTCTCCAGGTGCTTGTTAGTACGATACATTTGTCAGTAAGGTCTACATTTTCGAAATATGCCCCGGGATATACCAGGATCGTGTCACCATCAGAAGAGGCATTCACAGCATCCTGGATGACATCAAAATCACCCGTTCCATCCTGTTTTACAGTAATGACCTGGCCTTTAGCCACGGAGATATACATTAGCAACAGGAAAAAGGATGCCATCCTTTTTATAAAAGGACGGCATCCTGTTAATATAGTATAGACAGTATTTATCATTTGGTGATAATGGCTTTTTTCGTTATGGCATTACCGCAGGCTGACATGCGGATCAAATAAATCCCAGGCGTAGACCTATCAATAAACAATTTTCCCCACTGGATCGAATAATTGCCGGCCTGTTCATTCTCCGTTTGAAACGTATTGAGTTTCCGGCCGTAAACATCGAATAACTCAAAAGTGACATCAGATTCGCAGGGAATGAAGTAATCGATGTTGCAGAAATCCGGGCAGGGATTCGGATTAAAGTCAAGGATTAATGGATTGGCCCAGGAACTTGAATTGGCTTCCTTTTTAAAAGAGACCTGGTAATATTTTTTATTTTCACGAGAATTGATAGCCCTTTTTTCCTGCAAATTAGTCCTATTATTTAAAACATAATATTCATCGATTCGATCTGAGGAGCTCTTTTCATTTCCATAGTATTTTTCGAAAGTGATCATACCGCTGGAATCATTTGGCATGTAGCCCCTTATCATTGCCATCGAATCGAGTTCTTCAACCACGGTGGCGCCGATACAGGAGTCGGCAATAAATGCTCCGATTTCCAGGGGATGGTCACCGGTATCAAGTTCAATGAAAATAGGGGTGTAATCCGGTTTTTCTGCATAGGTAAAGTTTTCTGATTTTGGCAGATCACGAATAGCGCCGGAAGAAGTACCTCCCCATTGGAAAGTAACATCTTCAGAACATTCGAGGATCAACATATCGGCGTATTTCAACGGTTTTGTGATGGAGCACATCCAGTACGGTTCAAGATTTCCTCTAGGAGGTATATATCCCCATACCTTGACACAGACCCAGTCGTGGTGCTTGATCAGGGTGAGTTCATCCAGCACATCGGCCAGAGCAGCAAATGGATCCTGCGGCCAGGTAGGGTAATATCCCACCCAATTCTGATAGCCCGCATAAATGGTCAGGGGGTATGCCGGATCAAGCTGTGTGCCTTCCATAGAAAGATAGGAAATATACGAATTATTCGTCTCGAGCTTGTATCCTCTGGTACTGTATATTGCGTTTAAATCTCCTGTCCAATGCGGCCATGAAGTTGTGTACATAATATGCTCTTCCAAACCAACTAGTCTCTGGGGTGGCAGGTTGGTCATTTGCAGGTATGTTGGGAAAGGATCGATATTTACCAGGACAGGCTGGGCAGGGACAGGGTCGTTACCTACCCGGTCGAGGCGCGGGAAGGAGAGCCAGTTCCAGACTCCGAGTCCGGGTTGGAGGGCAAGTTGATCAGGTGAACATTGAACAATGCTTATGTTTCCAAGTCCCTGATTAGGAATATACAAGTAATTACTACTTTCATCGAATACCATTTTCTCAGTTGGTGATATAGGAAAAAGATCCTTAACAAAATTTTCCTGAAGATAGATATCACTACTTAACTCAAAGTCATCACATCTGTAAGAATACAAGCGAATTTGATTTTTATAGTAATTCATATCATAATGAAACATGTGTAAATAAACCATATCATTCGCCTGGTTATAATAAGTAGCAATGATGTGATCTTCCACTGGGAACTGTATTTCATGAAGAAATTCATATGTTGACGCATTATAAAATTGTATTATTGGTTCCAAAAACACAATAATGAGTCTATCATTTCTAGGCGAATATTGACATTCTCTAATTGTTTCAGATAGATAGATTGTTTCAACAACTGAGAAATTTGATGGATTAATAATAGTTACACTATTGTCTGACAATAAATAAATTTGATTCTTCACTTTATTGTAAAATAATGCATTACTATAATTTGAAGGTAATATCTGATAAGAATGAGATCCGATTATTTGGTTGGAGTTATGATCAATTTCTAACAATTTACAACCCCAGATGCCATCTTCATAGGCCAGTGCAATACAATTCCCATCTTTTAAGAGTGCGAAATCTCTTATTTCATAGGGTGAAGTCAAGCCATTGTTTTGGATCTGTCCAATAGTATAGTCCGACATATTCATAAACTCTAATACATTCCACCCACCTAAATATGTATAATTATTCTCACCTGGTTGAAATAAATTTACTTGATCTGTAGAAATTACTTGAAATTGGTCAGTATGGCCATCAACAACAGTTATTTGCGACTCCATATAATCATGATTTGAAACGACAAGTTTTTCAGAACCTGCATGATAAGCAAGATCGTAAATAGCTCGACCTATTGCAATTGAAGTGAATGAGTTATCAAATAGGTTTTGGATTGAAAGGAAAGTCTCTGATTCTGGCGAAAAATCTTGAATCCAGTAATTTTTTTGCCATGTAGGGTTTAGAACTCCTTTTAGGATATCGTCCCCTAAATGAACCTGGTGAATCAACTCCAGTGATAAAGAGTAGCTATCAATGGAATTCGCTTCGAGGTTGGAAAGAACTATTTGATCATCCCCTGCATGTATTAAATGATTGGATACTCCATTTACGGAGACAGAATTCTCAATATCAGAGCCGTAAATTTTGTATAAATTATAACCTGAACAATAAACACGATCATTCGAAGGACTACATAGGACCTGATCAACATGTGGTAAAATCAATTCTGCAACAATTGGTGAGTTGGTATTCTGACGCGTATAATCAACTATCACCAATTTAAAGTCACCTGCAGTCGTCTTTCCAACAAAATAAGCATAATGAATATTATTACCAATATAGCAAGATGATTCAGAGCCGAATACAGGAAAATCATTGATCGAGTAATTTGATATATAATTAAGTTGATTTGTATAAGGATTAATTAAAAATGCATCGAGGCATGAATTAGAATTATTTTGGCTGATACAATAAAGTCTGTTTGCTTCGCCTATATATTGCAATTTGGTTGCAATTTTATCCGATATATTATATGAGTCAAATTCGCTTAGATCTAATGGGTCTATTAAACATATCTGTCCACTTGGTGTTTGTGTTACACTACGTGTAATAGATAAAGCCAGATAGTCATTTTGGTGACAAAAAGTGACATCAAATATTTTATATTCAAAAGGTATATCATAATGGCCAAAAGTACTCATAGATGATAGATTAATTCCTACAAGACGGGTATCCCCAATTATGTGCACACTATTTTGTACCCAATATAATCTATCTAAATCAGGATTGTAATATAGGAAAGAACCTAACAGGGGATCTAAGGATGAAAATTCGTGAATAATTTGATTGTTATTACAATCAATAACCAGTAATTTATCATCCTCATTTGCACAATAAATATAGTTACGGCTATGATCAAAGGCAAGTTTATGAGTTTTTTCTATTGTACTATGAAAACCGATAAAATATCCTGTTTGTCCGACAGTGATTGCTCCTACGATTATGCCTGAAGTTTTATTGACGAGGATAATTTTTTGACCGGTATATACATAAAATAAATTGTTTATGTCATTATAAATGATACTATGTGGTGAAGCTTGAGAATTTTCATTTGGCACATATATATTTTCAAGGAAAACATCCTGGGCAGTTAAAAAATAAGAACTCGAAATAAAAATTAAAAGAAGTGTTATAAATAATTTTGCTTTCATGGCTTTATAAAATTAAGGTTAATAATCGGATTAATTACTAATAGAGGTGGTATAATTAAAAGCTATGGAGGGAAAATTTTTTCAGGAAGAAAGAGAATCAGGGAATTACTCTCTCTCTCTCTCTCTCTCTCTCTCTACGGAATTGTGGTATTTCAAACGCCATTTCATAAAGAGTTGAATATTACTCATTTCTCATTTCATGAATTGGGGGATTTAAAAATACAACAATATTGAGGGAAAAGCAAGAAAAACTTAAAACAATATTTAAAAAGAAAAACGTGTGAATTAAACTATTCACACGTTCAAATGTAAAAGAAGATGATCTAATATTTCCAGATGAATTTACAATGAAACCTGATCAGTTAACAATACGAAAATATTGGCAATCAGATAACTTCAACATTAAAAATCCCATTTTCAAATTTTCAAATTTCCAAATCACCTCCTTACTTCTTCCCGTCTTTGGTATCCATCACAGGTTTCTTATCCGTCCCTGAATTTGCCGGGGTTCCACTCTCCTTCGACGGCATAATTTTAACATTTGAGGGTGTGCCACCTTGCTGTACTTGTCCTTTGGCTTGTTGGGCTACCGGGCTCTTATCGGCATTCCAGGTTTCCGCCACAATCTTCCAGATCCCATCTTTATTTTTCTTCCAGACGTTAAGATACTTGCCATTATCTACTTTTGGCTCAGTAAGTCCGGGGAAAGTCATCGTCAAAGAATAGGTTCCAATATCAACCATAATATCCTCTCCCATAATTAATTCCGTAGTAGTTTTCTGCCCATCGAGTATTTTATAGCCTCCTTTTTGTCGCCCTAAATTATTTGAAAGGATTAGCTTGTACCCTGTTTCCTTTGCCCGGTAATTTGGCAAAGAAATAGCATCACCATCATAATATTTTTCCATAGTTTCATAACTGCCTGTTTTGACAAGATCTATCATCTCCTTGTTCATTTTCATGATTAAAGATTTCATTTCATCCCTGGATTGAGCAAAAGATCCAAAAGAGAAAAGCATAAGCAACAAAACTGTAATAGCATTAATAATCAAGCGTTTCATAATTTAATTTTATTAATTTAACCATTAATTATAACGGGTCCAAAGATAGGAAAAAATCAATTGTACAGACATTCATCTTCAGGATGAAAGAAGGAAAATCGCCACGATAGCAAGGGCTATGCCGAATGTCAGGGATAAACCGGGAATTACGCCGTAAATCAGTAATGAAATACCGACCGTGATGACGGGTGAAAGGCCGGTCATAGGTACCACGATCATTGCTTTTCCGCGGCGCAGAGCATAAACAATGGTAAGCGCACCGATAGAATTAAGGACATGTACCATCGCAGCCAGGTAAGGCCCTTTGAAACCCCAGTTAATCTCCTGGCTGAAATCGGTCATCCGGATGGCGACCGGCACAAGTATCAAAGCAGTTATGGCCATATACATAAAGATACTCTCTGCCTTCATGGTTTCATTGGCAAATTTCATTACCCAGGCCTGGATACCCCACATCAGGAACACAAGCACAGACATTAACAACCATGCATAACCGCTGATATTATCTCCGTCAGGTTTTTGATAGGATAAGAAAAAGATGGCTATGAGTGCAAGGATGATACCAGCCCATTGACGCAATCCTGCCCGCTCTTTGAGGAAGAGTATAGACAGAAAAATCGTAACTACCGGGAAAAGAGAGATAAAAGGAAAGACGATATAGGCCGGCCCGGAGCGCAATGCCTCAAACAGGATCAACTGTCCGCCTGCACCCAATAAGCCGATTACTGATCCAAGGAAAATCGATTTACGGTCAGTCTCGGGTTTCCATTTTATAATGGCCAATGCGACCAGTGCACAGGGGATCATGGTCAGTGCCCACACCGAATAGCCAAGTGTTGCCGGAAATCCCGCTTTCTCAGGGATTTCAATGAATGCACCCCATATTCCCCAGAAAATGGTCGTCGTTAAAGCAAAAAATAGCCAGGTTCTCGATTTCATCCTGATATTAATTTTAACAAAAATATCAATTTTAACTTACGAAACCTTTCTTTTAGTTTTTTTATCGTTTAATATTTGTTTTTATCTATTTCTTTTCTTATTTTTGCTTATCAGATTCTTTCGAAAGGTTTATTTATTTTTCATGATGCAATAAATTTACACGAAGATGCATAAAAAATTTCTTAAAACAGCCGGCCTGATGATCATTTTTACATTATGGCTTGGACAGGCATGGGCTCAAATATCCGTCACCGGCAAAGTGACCGGAGAAGATGACAACCAGGGATTGCCCGGGGTCAATATCACGGTTAAAGGTACAACTTTGGGTAGTGTTACTGATGCTGGTGGAAATTACCGCATCACGATAAATTCTCCTGATAATATAATGGTTTTCAGTTATATGGGCTATTTAAGCCAGGAAACCAAAGTTGGGAACCGTGCCGTGATAAATATTGTCATGAAACAGGACATCAGGGCCTTGGAAGAGGTGGTGGTTATGGGTTACAGTGAAAAGAAAAAGACTGAAATTTCAAGTGCTGTGACCGTAATGCCTGCTGAAAAACTCAGGGATGTTATCAGCCCCAACCTGACCACCATGCTGCAGGGTAAGGTTTCCGGCGTACAGATCATTAACAGCAGCGGCTTTCCCGGTTCCGGCGCCGAGATCAGGATCCGGGGGACCAGTACCCTGAATGGTAATTCGGAGCCTTTGTATGTCGTAGACGGGATCATTTCAGGTTACGGGGATCCGGGTATCGACCCATCGATGGTTGAAAGTGTAACGATCCTGAAAGATGCCGGGGCCACCGGGCTATATGGCGCAAGGGCCAATGGCGGGGTCATCATCATCAATACCAAGAAAGGATCTGGCGGTAAAACAAAATATGAGTTCTCCGCCACTGTAGGTATGAGAACGCCTGATTTCGGAAAAGTAAAGATGATGACCGGATCTGAAGCTTATGAAGCGCATAAAGGCTTATTCGTTGATTCCAACGGCTATTTTGATAAAGTCCGGTTCAATAACAACTACGATAAGTCTTTGAAAGACCGTGATTTCGATTGGATCAATGAAATTTTTACTCCCGCCATGGTCAGTAACTATTTCCTTTCAGCTTCCGGTGGTAAAGACAAATACAATTATTTCGTGGGTGCCAGTTATTTCAATGAAAAAGGCACATTTATGAACACGGATTTTCAAAGGCTGAATTTCCGGTCAAATAACAGCTATCAATTCTCCGACAGGGTCAACTTCATAGGAAATATCGACCTGAATGTGACTTCCGGTCACAGTTACGATTACATGGACATGTACTATGCTTTTCTGACCCTGCCATGGGACAACGCGTATGACGCTGCCGGGAGCCCCAAATATATTGACCAGAACACGGCCGGCTGGTATTCAAGGGATAAAATCAACCCTATCCACAGCATACAGAATTCTGATTATGCTTACAGGGGCGCATCAGCGGGATTACAGCTTGGATTGAACATCAATATTCTGAAATGGCTGAGTTTTTCCTCTTCTGCCGGTCTAAGCTACTGGAACAGCCTGGCCACCAATTCGGTATACCCGGAGGTTGCCGGCCCGTTGCACGGAATCGGAAGCCTCTACCGTCAAAACGACTTTGGATACGGAATACTCAATACAAATCTTTTCAAGCTTTCTCATTCATTTGGCGACCACAACCTTAGCGGACTGCTGGGGTTTGAAGTCAGTTATGGTTATGGTGACAGTTGGGGAGCCTCCGCTGAAGGATTACTGCCTGGGTTTAATGTTTTTAATACGGCATCAAAGAATTATAAAGTATTCGGCTCTTATGAAGAATCGGCTGTGACATCTTTCATCAGCCAGGCTAACTACAACTACAAGGAAAAGTACTTCCTGACCGGATCATTCCGTGTCGATAACAACTCCAAGTTTGCCCCGGATCATAAGACAGCCTACTTCCCCACCCTGAGCGGTTCATGGTTAATGAGCAAGGAGGAATTCATGAAGAATTCCGAAGCGATCAGCAACCTGAAATTGCGCCTGAGCTGGGGATATACGGGCAATGAAGCTATCGACCCCGGAAAATACAACGCTTTGTATTCACTTACCAGCACCTACAACGCCCAGATCGGCGCCATTCCCTTCCAGCTTCCGAATTCTGAGCTGACCTGGGAGATGACACGCCAGCTTGACTTCGGCGTAGAGATTGAGATGCTGAAAAGGTTTGAAATTATTATGGATCTTTACCAGAACAAAACTAAAAACTTACTTTTCGTGGCTCAACAGGCGTACTCGATCGGGTACGAATACAGGTGGGAAAACGCCGGAGTTGTGACTAACACCGGCGCCGAACTCGGCCTCTCTGCTAAGATTATCGAAAAAACTGATTTCGGTTGGAATTTCGACTTCAACGTAAGTTACAACCAAAATAAAGTCTCCGATATTGAAAATGCAAAGCCGAGGATCGTCGGCGGCATCGAGCAAAGGCTGGAGAACGGCAAGCCATTGTATGCATTTTACCTCCCCGTCTGGCTCGGTGTGAATCCCAGCAATGGTGAACCGCTCTGGGAACAGGTGATCAGGGATGAAAACGGGAATATTATTGACAGGGTCGCGACAAACCAGTACAGCAAAGCTGAAGCGCAATATGTCGGGTCGGCTATGCCCAAATATTATGGCGGTTTAACTACTGATTTAAGGTATAAGAACTGGTCATTGTCATTGAATTTCTCCTATACTGGCGGCAACAAAGTTTATAACAGGGACCGGACCCAATTCGATACGGATGGAGCCGAACCGCTTATGAACTGGATGGTTCCCATGGATGACTGGACGCGTTGGGAAGAACCGGGCGACGAAGCCAGCCATCCCAGGATGGGCGCCAATTCCCTTTCTTATTATCCTTCCTCCCGCTTCCTTGAGGACGGCAGTTATGTAAAATTCCGCTATGCCAGGATCACCTATCAATTACCGGGCAAATGGTTCAAGGATAAAATCGGCGGGTTATCCATCACCCTGAGCGGAGATAATCTATACACTTTCACCAAATATTCCGGTATTGATCCCGAAGCTACCCTGCGTATTACCGACTGGTCGATGGCCGGGGTAAATGACCTGAAATATCCCCTGAACCGCCAGTATAATATAACCGTCAAGCTGAATTTCTAATTTATAATATCGAATGACATGAAAAGAAATTTCAAAATATTCCTGGTCCTGGGCATTATTCCTTTCCTTCTAACTGATTGCACGAAAGAATATGACCCTTCCGATATGATAACGCCGGAAAAGCTCATCCAGATGCCTGACGGGCTGACCTATATTGCCAACGGGAATTATTCCATGTTCAAGGATGTGCTGTTCTTTAACGGCGTCCAGAACGGGAACTATTCCTACCTGCGTCAATATTTCTATCTTTCCGACTTTTCAGGTGATGATGTTGTCTGCGGCCAGGTTACTACCGACCCGCTCTTTTTGAGTTTCAACCTAAATCACGCCCCGGCGCAGGAAAACACTTCTTATTTCTGGTATGTGAGCTACAAAATGATTTCGGCCACCAACCTGGTGATCAGTTTATATGAGCGGGGTGAACTGTCAGACCCCTCTGCGAAAAATCTTCAGCTCGTCGGAGAGAATTACTTCATCAGGGCCTTTGCCCACTTCAGCATGCTGAATTTATTTGCAAAACCATATACGCACGACCCTAATGGCCCTGGAATCGTTATTCGCAATTCGGATAATGAACCTGCTCAAAAACCAAGGGCTACCGTCAAAGAGGTTTACGAATTCATTCTCGATGATTTGCGTATAGCCTCCGGGCTCATGCAACCAAATACCATCCGGGGAAAAGGTTATGCATCGGTCTATGCTGCTTACGCCCTGATGTCAAGAGCATTCCTTTACATGGAAGAACCCGATTCCGTCATCAAATATTCCGACCTGGTGATAAATTCCGGCCGTTATAGTATTACTGACGATTATCCCAACTATTTCAGGGCCGCCCCTTCTTCAGATGAAACCATCTGGTGCATCATTTTTACGGAAGTGGATGACCTGAAAAAGTTTGGCTCCATCGGTTCCATGTATTATTCCGATGGCAATTCAGGATGGGGAGAAGAATATGCTTCTGATCTCTATCGTGATCTTTTAGCTGAAAACCCCGGAGATAACAGAAGTCAATATGTAGTACCTTTACTGGATGACCAGGGTAACATCATGACCAAGACAGGTACCGGCATACGGATGTATTATATAACCAAATTTTCTTTCCAGGATGGCTCGCCGACACTCAGCTCCCCTGTCATGTTCCGCATATCCGAAATGTACCTGAACCGGGCCGAAGCATACGCCAGGAAAGGAGACGATGCAGGCGCCTTGAATGACCTGGATGCCATCCGGCAGAACCGCAACATGGCAAATAATCTTTTTAACGGCACGGTGCCAGCCGGGAAAACAGCTTTGCAAACCGTCCTTGACGAAAGAAGGCTTGAACTGGCCTTCGAAGGGCACCGGACTTTCGATGTTTACCGCAATAAAATGGATTTGAACCGGACATATTGGGGTTACCATCTTACCGGGCTGAAAGAAAGCGATGTGAACTATGATCAGCCTGCCCCAGTGAATATCATTTCATGGAACGACCCAAGAATAATTTACTATATCCCTGAAAATGAGATCAGAATAAACACACTCTGCACGCAGAATCCTTAAAATTTATATTAATCTTTAACATTAAAACTATGAAAAAAATGCGATTGATTGCTGGAATTTTTACTGTGCTGGCTCTCACAGCCGTTATCTTCACTGCCTGTAAAAAGGAGGAAAAGAAGCCTTTGCCCGATGCAAGTTTTTCCTTCGTGGCATCCGGTGACGGAAGAACCATCCAGTTTACTAACGAATCTACCGATGCTGCCACCTATGAATGGGCTTTCGGTGACGGCCAGACTTCAACAGAAGAAAGTCCTTCCCACACCTATCCTGATTATGGCCCTTTTACCGTAACCCTGACAGCAACCGGTGACGGCGGAACGGATGAATTCAGCTATACACTTACTGTAACAAAAGCCAGCCCTGTTAAACTGGATGACAACAGTTTTGATGACTGGAATGATATTGATTATGCTTTCCAGTCAGTGGATAACAGTGGCGGTTTGATTGAAAAAGTTAAAGTGGATTATGATGGCGAATTTATCTTCTTCTGGATGGAAGTGAAAGATAATATTACTGATTCTCTGCCTACCGGAATCCATTTCGACCTGGATAACGATACCCTGACAGGTTTCCTCCCATGGACCAACCCCGGGATTGGAACCGAGTTCTATATTGAAGCAGGTATCACCAGCACTTCATGGTCTACGGCCTTTATGTTCGATAAGGATGCTGCATCTCAGAATGACTGGTCCTGGATCGAAAAGTCAGTGACTGATTATATCCTCTATGGATATCATGTACAGGTCGGAGATAAAGTGCAGGTTGAATGGGCGATCAGGAAAAACAAGCTGGATGCCGTAACTACTAATGGTAATGTGGTGATGGGCAACAAGGTTACGATAATCATCAATCATTACTATGAATGGGAACCAGCCGGTTTCTTCCCCGGTAATGGTGAAAATGCTTTTGTGCTGGAAATGCTGTAAATTTTCTAATAATAGAGCAATTTTTGTATGAGTGAAAAGGCTGCCCTTCGCGGTAGCCTTTGCCTCTTTAACTGGTTTTCCTTAATTATTCAAGACACTGCTGAAAAATGATGAACTTAGAAAAATCCTTGACACTATTCCTGGCTTTAATCCTTGTTCAGATGAGCTATAGCCAGGCTTTTAACCATGTGGATTACCAGGGTCATGATTCCCTCATTTGTAATCCTGAAAGGGGGTTTATGCATTTTTCAAAAGCATACTCTATCGGATCATACAACAATCTTGATCTGGCTGATCTTTTTAGTTACAGGGAAGAAGGCATCACATTGATGTTCCGATATTTTGATCTGGAAAATTTCACTGCTTCCGATATATCAGGCGATTACCTGATCGGGATGAAAAAAGATTTTGAAATCTTGCGGCAGGCCGGAATGAAGTTGGTCATGCGTTTTTCCTATTGCGAAAGCATGACTAAACCTTATGGTGATGCCCCCATTGACATTGTGCTTCGTCACATTGAGCAGGTCAAACCCATTTTGCAGGAGAACAGCGATGTGATCCTCGTTGTCCAGGCCGGATTTATAGGGGCATGGGGAGAATGGTACTACACCGACCATTATGCTTTTTCCCCGGGAGTTATTTTCCCTGAACACTGGGCACTCCGGAGACAGATCGTCAATGCCCTGCTGGATGCAGTTCCTGCATACCGGATGATTGAAGTCAGGACCCCGGGTTACAAGCAGAAGCTGCTTGAGAATGACCAACCGGTTAGCGAACAGCAAGCATACTCCGACCTCCCCATTGCACGCATCGCCCACCATAACGATTGTTTCGTATCCAGCCCGGACGACTACGGCACTTATGATGATACCCTCGTCGAAAAGCCTTACCTGGAAGCAGATACACGATATACCATGATCGGCGGAGAAACCTGCAATCCTTACCCGCCTTATTCTGATTGCCCCAATTCGTTGCATGAAATGCGACGGTTCCATTGGACTTACCTCAATATGGATTACAATGTTCAACTGCTGAATGGATGGAGGACTCAGGGTTGTTTCCCGGGGGTTGAAAACAAACTTGGCTATCGCTATCGCCTGGTTGAAGCTGATATCCAGGATAGCGCCCGAGTGGGGGGTGAATTCCAGGTTAACCTGAAACTTATCAACGAAGGATGGTCAAATCCTGTCAATCCCAGGAAGATTGAGCTGGTGATCAGGAACCAGGCAAACGGCAAGGAATATGTATATGATATCAATGAAGATATTCGCTTTTGGCCCCTGGTTGAAGAGGTGACACTAAGCATTAAGGCCGGCATTCCACAGGGATTGGAGCAGGGCGATTACCAGGTCTTTCTCAACATGCCTGATCCTGAAATATCCATACGTTTTCAACCAAAATATTCTATACGGACAGCTAATATCGGCACGTGGGAAGATGCAACGGGACTGAATTCTCTTCTTTCGGAGTTCATAGTGGCAGATAACGCGGCTCTGCCCGGTTATAACGGTTCGGGTTTTTTTTACCCAAGGAAAGCCGTAATCATTGAAGCCGCATATATCAAGGTCGACGGCCTGGCAAATGACTGGGAAAAAATTGGAATTGCCTGCGAAATTCCAGATCAGCCTGCAGGGATCTTCAAAGCTTATAACTCTGGAGATTCACTCTACTTCCTGATCCAGGGAAGTGACCTTCAACAGGACTACCAGTTTTTCATCGATGCCGATAATCTTGAAAGTACCGGTTATTTTGCCTGGCAATGGAAACCAAACGGCGCCGACTACCTGGTTGAAAACGGGCTGCTTTACAAACATACCGGCGGTTCCGGTGAATGGAGCTGGGAACTGATCACAGATATTGTATCAGCGCAAAATGCGTCAGCCATTGAAACCGGGCTGGCCATAGCCGATCTTAACGGCATTGCCCTGGGGTATCAATACAGCGCTGCTTTTGTAAACGATCCCCAAAATACGGTGCTCGCCAGCTATCTTCCGGCAGAAAATTCCTACTTCATTCAGCTCAACCGGTTGTTGCCCCCCGCTCAGGGTATCAGATGCACGGGTTATGGCGACAAGGTTATTGCCTACTGGCCGGGATCTTCTGATGAAAATGTCTATCATGTTCTTGAAAGAAGCGCGAATAATGCCGACTATGAGCAAGTGGCGATTCTTAAAAATAATGGCATCACCTTTACTGATGCCAACCTTGCCGAAAACACACCGTATCAATATCGTGTTTACCGTACCAATGGAATTTCGGTCTCCCCCGCCACACAACCTTTTTCCATCACCACTTCTGAAGCTACGCCATATTTCATTGACATCGTTACCGATGGCGATGCAAGTGACTGGTATATCATCCCTCCGATTGCCACCGGTTATGATCAGCAACTTAATGCCCTTCGTCTGGTCAATTATGGGGATAGTATATTTTTCAGTTTGGAAGGCCCGGAAATTATCAGCAGTTATAAATTATACCTGAATACTGACCGCAGCGTTGAAACGGGCTTGCCAAATTACCTGGGCAATGCTGAAGGTTTTGATTATAAGATCATTAATGATTCTCTTTTCAGTGCAGTGGCTGATACATGGAATTTCTTGAAAAAGATATCATCCGTTACTTCAGGAAATTTTCTTGAAGGTGGCCTGAGGATGGCAGAAGTCGCAATGGTCAATGCAGGAAGCGCCTATGTTTCTGCGCATGTTAACGATTCTGACCTGCCACAGACTGAGCCCCAGGCAGAGTTTATCAAATTACCCCAGCCTGGCGTCCCGCTGTACTTTAATGTGAAGAATTCCCAATCTAATCCCGATACGCGTATTGTTATCGAATGGAGCAGGCCGGGTAACTGCCAGGGTTTTATCATTGAAAGATCGGTTGGCGACAGCGTGCATTTCAAAACACTGGTTGATCTGCCATACAGCGAAACTTACTATCACGATAATACCGTTCACCCGGACACAATATATTTATACAGGATGTATTCCTACTCCTCACTGAACCGGTCGGCGTACACGGTTATTTATGGCGGTTATCCCGGACAGATCTATGGAATCAGCGAATCATCTTTCAATGCCGCACAGGTAAAAGTCTATCCTAATCCTTTCAGGGGTTCAGCAAAAGTTGAAGTCTGGATGCGCTATCCTGCGCCGATAAATGCAGAGGTATTGAGCATTACGGGGGAAAAAATCCTTGATCTATATAGCGGTAAAACTGAAAGATATAATTACTTCGACATCAGGGATGGGTTATTAAAGCCGGGGATTTATTTCATACGTATAACCGGTGAAAATCTCAACATCAGCGAAAAGATCATTGCATATTAGCTTTTTCTCCGTCAGGCGATAAGCACTTTAACCCCTGAATCCTCCAATATACTTTTATCTTGTGCTGAAATACCTTCATCAGTCACTACCACATCGATCCGGCTGACAGGACAGATCAGGGCAAGGCTTTTCCGCAGGAACTTGGATGAATCGGCAACCAGGATCACTTCCCGCGAGATTTCGATCATGATCTGGTTCAGGTAGGCCTCTTCCACATTCGGTGTGTAGATGCCCAGGCGTACGTCAAAACCGTCGACCCCTATAAAAACCTTATCGACATAAAAATTTTTGAGGTTTTTTTCGGCAAGGGGCCCAATGAGGGAATGTGAATTCTGACGAAGGTATCCGCCCGGGATGATAAGTTTGACATTCGGTTTGCCGATCAGGTTATTGGCGATATTCAATGCATTGGTGATCACGGTGATCTCTTTCAGAGGGGGAAGGTTTTTAACAACTTCAGCTGTGGTAGTGCCGGAATCCACAATAATAGTATCCGATTCGTGGATAAGTGAAGCTGCTTTTTTACCGATCCGGACTTTTTCAAAAAAATGAAGCTTGGTTTTTTCGGAAAGCCCCGGGTCCATGCCCACAAAATGTTCGAACCTGATCGCCCCGCCTCGTGCACGTAAAAGAAGATTTTTCTCTTCTAATGATTTTAGGTCATTCCTGACCGTAACCTCGCTTACATCAAATAATTTGCTTAGTTCCGGGATATAAATCTCGCCTTTCTCCGAAAGCATTTCCAGTATCCGCTTCCGGCGCTGGATCGTATTGTTATTATCGTCCTTGGACATGTAAGAGTATTTTAAGTTAATCCACTGTTAAATTAAAAAATATTATGTTACAAAACGTATTATTTTTTATAAAAATATCTTTTCGCAACTATTTATAAGATTATTTCTTTCTTTTTCGTTTTTTTTTAATTTTATTTTCTTTTATTTTCATTATATTTGTTTTATTAAATTGATCTGAAATTCAATGGAACATCTTGGAATAGATGAAAGCGTATTGATCGGAAGAGGGGCAATCAATACCGCCAGGGAGATCGAGGGACAACCGGTATTGTGGAAAAAGACCTGGCAGAAGATAGCCAATGAATCAGGGGACATCAGTTCATTTCTCGGAGAAACACTGCCTCAGGTGCAGCGTATTATTCTTACCGGGGCAGGTACCAGTGCATTTATCGGGTTGAGCCTCAAAGGTAAATTTCAGAAAGCATTTGGAAAGATTACCGAAGTAATTCCCACCACTGACCTGGTATCCAACCCCGAAGATTTCCTGATCAGGGACGTGCCAACCCTCATGGTTTCCTTTGCGCGTTCGGGTAACAGTCCGGAAAGCGTGGCTGCCGTCATGCTCGCTGATCAGCATGTCAGTAAATGCCATCATCTTTTCATCACCTGCGATCCCAGCGGGAAACTTGCCCGTCATGCAACCCGGCTGAAAAATCACCTCATCCTTATGCCCGAAGAGGCTAATGATAAAAGTTTAGCCATGACAGGAAGCTATTCATCAATGCTCCTGACGGGCATATTAATAGCTGAAATTGATTTAATCCGGGAGAACGAACAAATTGTCAATACCTTATCAGAAATCAGCCGGCTTTTTATTACTTCAAAACTGGAAATAATTCGTAAAATAGCTGAAGCCGATTTCGACCGGGCCATTTTCCTTGGCTCCGGGCCTTTATATGGTGTGGCAACAGAGTCACATCTCAAACTTCAGGAACTTACTGATGGAAAAGTCATTTGCAAACACGAATCCTTTCTTGGCTTCCGGCACGGACCAAAAGCCGTCACTAACAATAAAGCACTTATCATTTACCTGCTTTCAAACAATAGTTACGTCAGAAAATATGAAATCGACCTGATACAGTCCATGGCCAAAGGGCAGCAGGCCCTTATGGAAGCCGGGGTCAGTGAAACACGTTTTAATGAGCTTCCTTTGGATCATTTCTTATATTTTTCCGAAGATGAAGTTAAACTTACTGATGAGTATTTCTGCATGGCAAGTATATTACCGGCGCAGCTAATTGGTTTTTTTAAATCCTGGAACCTCGGTCTGAGCCCTGATGCCCCATCAACAAGCGGCGCTATTTCACGGGTTGTTGAAGGGGTGAAGATCTATGGCATATAGAATTAAAAATTGAAAATTGAAAATTGAAAATTGAAAATTGAAAACTCAGAACTCAGAACTCCAAAGATTGAAAACATGAGTGCTGGCGAAATACATGGTGAAGTGCCGCTAATGGAGCAGATTCTGCTCAGGATAAAAGACCTGGAAAAAGAAACGGGTATTAAAAGAACGATTTTAGCTGCTTGTCCGAATTCCCGCGCTGTGATCAAAGCTGCACTGCGTTCAGCCAAGCGGTGCAACGCTCCCGTCAAATTTTCCGCAACCCTCAACCAGGTCGATCTGGATGGCGGATATACCGGGTTCACACAACAGGAATTTGTCAACTTCATCCGGCAGGAAGCCCTGGTCATCAACCTCACAGGTCCGGTGATCATAGCCATCGATCACGGCGGGCCCTGGCTGAAAGATAGCCAGCGTCAGGGAAGATGGCCGTACGATGCAGCAATGGCAGCCATTAAAGAATCTTTCGAAGCCGCAATCGATGCGGGTTACCATCTTATACATGTCGATCCGACGATTGATATTAACCTGCATGATAATGAAATAATCAGCATTGAGGTGGTCGCCCAAAGAACTGTCGAGCTGATCGCCCATGCAGAGAATTATCGCCGCAGGAGACATTTGCCCCGTATCTCCTATGAAGTAGGAACAGAGGAAGTCCATGGCGGCCTGGCTAACATGAAAACTTTTACACGTTTCCTCCGGCTCTTGAAAGAAGGTTTATATGAGAAAGCGTTTAACGATACCTGGCCCTGCTTTATCGTCGGAAAAGTCGGGACAGACCTTCATACTACCTTATTCGATCATGAGGTGGCATGGACCCTGGCTAAGATCGCAGCCGATTATAACAGTTACATAAAAGGGCATTATACAGACAATGTCGAAAACCCGGAAGATTATCCGGAATCGGGAATGGGCGCGGCAAACGTAGGTCCTGAATTCACCGAACGGGAATATGACGGGCTGATGGAGCTGGAAGCTTTAGAAGAAAATCTGATCAGGCAGGATAAAATAAAAGATGCAGGACAAATAAAAAAAACTTTGCGGGAAGCAGTTATCGCATCCGGGAGATGGAAAAAATGGCTCCAGGCAGGTGAAAACCAGGAAGATTTTAACTCGCTTGATCCCGGAAGGCAGGAATGGCTTATCAAGACGGGTTGCCGGTATATCTGGGAAAACCCGGAAGTAGTATCTGCCAGGGAAAAATTATATCTGAACCTGAAAAAATCCGGCATTGACGGTGAAGAAATTGTCCTTTCCCATATCGAACATGCAATGGAAAAGTATTTCTTTAAGTTTAACCTTTTCGACCTGAATAAGTACCTTTAAGGTGCTTAATCCCAAAAAATATGAACCTTCTACAAGAATCAGCATGCGAATTTAACGTCCTTGTCGCAGGAGAGCTAAACATCGACCTGATTTTCAATAATATCGAAATGTTCCCTGAAACAGGCAAAGAAGTCCTTGCCGGCCAGATGGTATTGACCCTCGGCAGCAGCTCAGCTATTTTCGCCAGCAACCTGAGTTCGATGGGTTCAAAGGTCGCTTTTGCAGGTATGATCGGACGGGATATTTTCGGTGAACTTGTTTTGAAGTCTTTGGAAGAAAAAAGAGTAAATACGCGTTTCCTGCTGAAGTGTTCTGAATTGAACACAGGAGCTACGGTGGTGATAAACCAGGAGGAAGACCGGGCCATGCTCACTTATCCCGGTGCGATGAATGATTTGTCGGCAGATGATATTTCTGATGAAATGCTCGCTTCCGCAGGCCATTTGCATGTCAGCTCGATATTTCTCCAGCCAGGTTTACGGAAAGGAATAATTGGGCTGATGCAAAGAGCAAAAAGATCAGGCCTCACAACTTCCCTCGACACCCAATGGGACCCGGAGGAAAAATGGGGGCTACCATTGGAAGAGCTGCTGCCACTGGTTGACGTATTCCTGCCCAATATGCAGGAATTCCTGAATCTGAGTCGTTCGGCCGCCCTGACAGAAGGTATTGAAAAAATGGCTTCCCGTTTAAATATCTTAGTGGTGAAAGATGGCAGTAACGGTGCCTATCTTTGGCATAAAGGCCATTTGGTGAACCGGCCCGCTTTCCTGAACCCGGATGTGGCAGATTGCATCGGTGCAGGGGATAGCTTCGATGCCGGTTTCATTCACTGTTTTATCCATGGGGACCCTTTGGAAGATTGTCTCCGGTATGCTACGCTTATGGGGGCTATTAACACAACAAAACCGGGCGGGACAACTGCTTTTACAGATAAGCAGGCTATCCGGCAGATTGCCCGTGATCGCTTTAATATGGAGATATAGACTGATGAAATTACAGGACAAACTGCAATCTTTGAGCCAGGAAAGGAAAGCCATCCTGGCCGTAAACTTTTATAATTTTGAGACCCTCAGCGGCATTTTGCGGGCAGCTGCAAAAGTCAATCAACCCATTATCCTGCAGGTATCAGAGAGCACCATCCGTTACCTGGGTTTAAAAATAGCAAATTCGCTGGCCCGCACAGCCCTGGCCGATTACGGGGTGACCGGCTGGTTGCACCTTGACCATGGCAGTTCGCCGGAAATCGCACGCAAATGTCTTGAAGCGGGCTTTGATTCGGTAATGATCGATGCCAGTGAAAAGCCATTTAATGAAAATGTCAGGATCACCCGGCAGGTCGTTGAGATGTCATCTCAATTTGATGCCAGCGTAGAAGCAGAATTAGGCTATGTTGCCAAGCTTGGCCAGTCGCAGGGAGATAGCAAATATACGCAACCCTCGGAAGCCAGCCGATTCGTTGAGCTGACCGGCGTAAACGCACTGGCGGTGGCTATTGGCACGGCTCACGGTTTCTACAAATCAGCGCCTGAGCTTCAGATCGCACTACTCAAACAGATCCGGCAGGCAACACCTGCTGCCCTGGTTCTGCATGGCAGCTCCGGGATACCGGACGAAATGCTCCGGGAGGCCATCCATGCCGGCATCTCCAAAGTGAACCTTGCTACGGAATCAAAAAATATCTTCATGAAAACTTTGAAAAATGAACTCAGGCAAACTGATGAGATAGACCTCCGTAAAGTATTCCCCGTGGCCATCGAGGCGGTGACAAACCTTATCGGTCAAAAAATTAAAGTTGTTTATTAATCAATGTTTGAAATTATGAAATTTACATATTTTCCCACTCTCCTTGTATGCTTCATTACCCTGGCAGGATCGGCCCAGAACCCAGACACATTGCGCCTGAAGAACTTCCGGCCTGTTTCGATCTATAATATTCCCATTACCAAAGTTGACCAGGCCCGCTTCCCGGTTATCGATATGCACTCCCACGATTATGCAAAGACCGACCAGGACATTCAGACCTGGATCAATAACATGGATAAATTCGGTATTGAAAAGACCATCATCCTTTCCTGTCAAACCGGCCCGGCTTTCGATTCAGTTTTAGCCAAATATGCGGCTTATGGCGACAGGTTTGAAGTATGGTGCGGGTTTGATTATACCGGTTATAACAGCTCCGACTGGCCGGTCAATGCATTGAAAGAACTGGAGCGGTGTCATAAACTAGGGGCGAAAGGCATCGGTGAATTGGGTGACAAGGGATTGGGACTCGTATATTCCAAGCCTACCCCGGCTTATGGCATGCATATCGACGATCCAAGGATGAAACCCCTCCTGCAAAGATGCGGTGAATTGGGAATACCCATCAATATTCATATTGCCGAACCTTACTGGATGTACCTCCCGGCTGATTCAACCAATGATGGATTAATGAACGCCTGGACCTGGAAAATAGACCTTACCAAAGAGGGTATCCTCGATCATGGTGAAATGATCACGACACTGGAGAATGCTGTCAGGGATAATCCCAAAACGACATTCATCGCATGTCATTTTGCCAACTGCTGCTATAACCTTGAAATCCTTGGGAGATTGCTTGATCAATACCCAAATCTTTTTGCAGATATCTCTGCCCGTTATGCTGAAACTGCGACCATCCCCCGATATATGGCTGCTTTTTATGACAAATACCAGGATCGCCTGCTTTATGGAACCGATATGGGTTTTGAAGATGCGATGTATGAAACTACCTTCAGGGTCCTGCAAACCCCGGATGAACATTTTTACAGGACGGAGCAATTCAACTATCATTGGGCCCTTAACGGGTTTGACCTGGATGACGAAATCCTGCAGAAATTATATAAAACAAATGCCGTTATAGTCATGAAACAAGCGGCTAAGAAATAATTAAAGGAAAAATGAAAAGATGAAAAAGACAGCTATTTTATTTTTTACTATCATTTCGGCAATCGCGCTTTTATTCCCGGGTTGCAAACCGAAAGAAATAAAGATTGTTTCCGGGAATCTTGAAATAACCATCGACAATAAGATGAAAAGCGCTGTCAACAGCACCTTTCCCGGAGCCGAACCTTTCATGGATCAGCCTCAGCCTTCGGAATATCTTGTGACAAAGCATTTAACGATGTTAGATTTTGCATTGACCTCCTTTAAAGAAGAGGAAAATTCAGACAGTATCGGAAAGGGGAAAAAGTTCATTGTAACCGGAACGTTTGAAAAAGATGACTATTCACTGGAAAAACAGGTTATTATAAGGATTTATAATGGATTTCCAGGTATGGCTGTTTATAACGTCCGGTACCGGAATACCGGAAACAGGGAAATACAGGTAAGGCAATGGATTAATAACCATTATGAGATATTATCACCCAACGACCAGCCGCGTTTCTGGTCATTCCAGGGAGGGACCACTAATGAGAGAAAAGACTGGGTCTTACCCATTGATAAAGGTTTTTACCAGCGGAATTACCTCGGCATGACCAGCTCGGATTATGGCGGTGGCATACCTGTAACGGATATCTGGCGAAAAGACGCCGGTATCGCAATTGGCCATACTGAATTAGTTCCCAGGGAACTCTCCTTACCCGCAGATATGGATAAATACTCGGAATCCATTGAGATCGGCGTGGAATATGAATATCCTGGTGGATTAACCCTGGCAGAAAATGATATTCTGACAACAGATGAGACCTTCGTCATGGTTCATCAGAAAGACTATTTTTCATCCCTCCAGCTTTTCACCAGGTTCATGAAGGCAAAAGGAATCCGGTTTGCAGAAACTGAAGAAGACGCGTACGGGTCGATGTGGTGTGCCTGGGGGTATGAAAGAAATTTTACCCTTGATGAGATAATCGGTACTTTGTCGAAAGTTAAAGAATTGGGGATCAGATGGGTAGGTATTGATGATGGTTTTCAGATTGCAGAAGGGGACTGGAACCTTGACCCAAAAAAGTTTCCGAATGGAGACATTGACATGAGGCGACTGGTGGATCAGATCCATGCCCAGGGCCTGAAAGCCATGATCTGGTGGTCGCCGCTTGCTGCCGATCCGGGAAGCCGCATCCTCCGGGAAGATCCTGATGTATTGCTTTATAATGAAGACTGGTCACCGCGTTACATTACCTGGTGGGATGCCTGGCTGATGTCACCGGCGTATGAAGGGACCAGGAAACATACCCGTGAGGTATTAGACATGTTCCTGAAAACCTGGGATTTCGATGGCATCAAGATCGATGGGCAGCATGTCAATGCCGTCCCTGCCGACTATCAACCGGATCATGGACTGGAAAACCCGGAGCAGTGTATTGAAAAACTTCCGGAATTCTTCAGCATGGTACTTCATCATGCCCGTGAAATTAAGCCAAATGCTGTCATTGAGATTTGTCCATGCGGATGTTGCATGTCGTTCCACCTGATGCCATACCTGAACCAGGCAGTTTCTTCCGATCCGAAAAGCAGCTGGCAGGTCAGGCTAAAAGGCAAGACTTACAAGGCGATAATCGGCCAGACCGCTTATTACGGTGACCACGTTGAATTGATGGATAACGCGAATGATTTTGCAACGCAGATGGGGATTGGGGCCGTGATGGGCACAAAATTTACCTGGCCTGAGGATAATCCGAAAGCGAGCGCCAGCTATCTGCTTACAGCAGAAAAAGAAGAGATATGGAAGAAATGGTTTGGCTTGTATAATCAGAAAATGCTACCGACGGGAAATTATCTTGGCGGGCTTTATGATATTGGATATGATAAGCCGGAAGGTCACGTGATCCAAAAAGGCGATACGATTTTCTATGCTTTCTATAGTCCGGATTGGAATGGGAGCATTGAACTGAGGGGACTGGATGCGGGCGGGCAGTACAGGGTGATTGACTACGTCAATTCTATCGATCTTGGCATGGTTAAAGGGAGTAAACCAATTATAGATATTGGCTTTAAGCAATATTTATTATTGGAGGTTTATCCCGAATAATTTTAATTTTGAAGTATGTATCTCAGTCACCTGGAAATAGATAATTTTCTTGGAATCAGGTCGGCCCGGATCGATTTCAATGAAACCACCGTATTGATCGGGGAGAATGATTCAGGAAAATCTGCCCTCCTTGAAGCCATTGATAAGGTGCTGGCTGTCAATAAGGAAGGAGGCAAGCTCCGGTTCTATCCACATGAGTTTCATGTGGAAATGAGAGGCGGCACGTATGCTCCTACGGGCACCCTGCGCATTGCCCTCACTTTCAGGGAACGCCGGCCGGATGAGTGGTCTCTTCTCCAGGGCAATGAAATGGGCGTTCTTATCCGGGATGACAAAAACGTCATCCAGGAGCTGACTGTTGAAGTCACAGCCCAGCCCGGTGAAAAAGCTTCTTTTCCGGAATGGGGTATCCGTATTCCGGGCACGGACACTTCAGGAATGAAGAATGATCAGACTATTCTCGACTGGATCCGGAGGATGAACCCGGTATTTCGCATCAGGAGCGGAATCCTGACAAGTATCCCTGAACAAAAAGCGCATGATACATCAACGACAGGTAGCGAACCTGAAAAAAAAGAGGAGTTTATCAACCGGATCAGCAAGCACTTTGAAAACCTTTTACAAGGCACTGCCCCGGATGTCCATGCTGAACTTCGGGCCGGTTACCGCACTGCAATGAATTACCTCGAAGAAGCCTCCAGCCTTTTCCTGCCGGAAGGTTATTACGCACAAAGTATCATTGGCGATATTCTGGGAAAGCGTAGCTCTTCAGAGGGATTAATCGGAAGGGGTATTCATTATCACCACGGGTCAGCAGCTGAAATGATCGGATTGCTACTGTTCACAAATGCCATGCTGCAATCAGGCACTTTGCTTGCTGATCCTGCCTCAGAACCTATTTTCATCTTTGAAGATCCGGAAGCCAATCTCCATCCCATGACCCTTGAATCAGTCAGGTTGATGATCGAACGCCTCAAATGGCAAAAGATCATCACCACGCAATCAGGAGATTTCCTTTCAGGCTACTCCCTGCAGGATATCAGGCGCATTACGAGGCAGGCCGGTCATGTAAGGCAATGGAAGATTTCGCCCGGCAGCCTGGGTAACGAAGACTTGCGCCGGCTGAGCTATCACATCCGGATGCGGCGGGGTACGGCTACTTTCGCCCGTTGCTGGCTCCTGGTAGAAGGCGAATCGGAAGTGTGGCTCCTCCCCCATGTAGCACGCTTGTGCGGCTTCGAACTGGCGATGGAAGGCGTGGTGTGCATTGAATTTGCCCAGTGTGGTATCTCACCGCTTATTAAAGCGGCCAGGCAACTCGGGATAGAGTGGCACCTCCTGGCAGATGGCGACGCGGCAGGCAAAGCATATATCGATACGGCAAAACACTTTGCAAACCAGTCGAATGAGGATTATGCTAACAGCTTTACCGGGCTCAGGGATAAGGATATCGAGCATCATTTGTTTTTTAACGGTTACGCTGCCGTTTACCAGGAATACTCCGGTATTCCCATTAATTATGGGCAAAATATGCAGCCGCGCCGAATTATCGGGCGCGCCATCCACCGTAATTCAAAACCTTTCATGGCGATTGCCATCGTAGAAGCCATGGCACAGCCAGATTCCCCGGGGGTACCCCCTGTTCTCAGAAAATTAGTTGAAACCTGCGTTCGCCTGGCACAGGGAAGATCTTAATAATTGCCATTTCATTTTATTCCTTGGTTGCTGTCATTTTGTTTGTTATTTTTGAAACGCGTAAAGTTCTAACGAAGGAACCGGGTTATCAATAATCTATGCTCACTGGCACAGCTAAAAGAACAATTCCATACCTCTTTCTGATATTGTTTTCCACTTTAGGATCCCGGGCTCAGGTCCTGAAGGCTGGAAAACTTATACCGGAGGTTCATTGCATGAATGACAGCAATCATCATTATGCCCTGTACCTCCCCAGCTACTTTTATGAATCCGATGTGGAAGAATGGCCTGTGATCTATGCTTTTGATGCAGCTGCCCGTGGGTCGCTTCCAGTGGAACTGTTCCGTGAGGCATCTGAAAAATACGGATATATCATTGCCGGAAGCAATGTATCCGAAAACGGCCCCTGGGAACCAATCCTGAAGGCCGCCGAGACCATGTTCAAGGATACAGAAGCACGTTTCAAAATCGACCCTAAACGCAGGTATACGACCGGGTTTTCAGGTGGTGCCCGTGTAGCAACTTCACTCGCGGTGCTATATGGCACATTTGAGGGTGTCATCGGCTGTGGGGCAGGTTTCTCAAACAATTATCCACCTCATTTTGACCTGGATTTCAGCTATATCGGCCTTATCGGGAACCGGGACTTCAATTACCAGGAGATGCAAAACCTTGATAACCGGCTTAATAAATATAATATTAGCCATTATATCTATGAATTTCCGGGAGAGCATGACTGGCCATCCGCCCAGGTCATTACTGATGCCGTTACCTGGTTGGAATTCAGGGCTATGGAGAATGAATTGAAATGGACTGATTATGGTTTGAGAGAAGATTTTTATGAAGCAAACCATCAATTGATCCTGGATTTTATCGGGGAAGGAAGAGAATATGATGCTTCCAAGCAGTGTGAAAAACTTATCTCTTACCTTCATGGGGTCAGGAATATCAGTGAAATAGAAAAAATATTCGAAAATTTGAATAAAACCGATGCCATTCTAAAAGAAAAGAAAAACCTGGCTAAGATTTTGGAAGAAGAACGGGATTATTACCTGCAATATTCAGATGCTTTTGTTTGCTATCGTATAAATTATGAAGATAGTATGACACCTGTTAAGCCAAATTCATGGTGGAAGGAACAGCTTAAGATTGCCAATAGCAAGATTACAAAAGGTGATAACCCTACAGATACTTTACTTGGACGCAGGATGATTGATTTTATCTGGAGGACAGCCCATATGCAATATGAAAGCGTCCAGGGTACAGAATATCAACCTACTTCAAGATATTTCCTGGAGATCTGGGCTATGGCTCAGCCTGATGCAATAAGCCCATACTATTTTCTTGCTAAATTTTATACCAAGCAAGGCAGGTATGACAAAGCCCTGAAATCATTGGAGGCTGCCATCGACAGAGGGCTTTCCGATATCAACCTCATTGAAAATGACAGCATCCTTGTTAATCTTATCATGATTCCTGAATACCAGCAGGTTGTAGCTAAGATGGTGACTAATTGAATTGGCGGTTCAGGATTCAAGCCTACTGATCCTCCCCTTCCATTGACTTCTCCAGTTCCCTGGCCTCGCCCAGGAATTCCTCAACATCCATTTCACGGAAGAAAACAAGTCCATGGGCGGCCCGGATCCTGGGATGAGGGTTTTCATAGAAATAATCCTTTCCTAAAAGTAACTGTATAGATTTTAGCTGTTCGACCCATATCTTTCTGGACAGCTTGCTGAACGGCCCATCCATTTCATAGCTTGGAAAGGAAGCATCGACCTGGCTGAGGTAGCAGTTATGGAATGAACCCTCCAGCATGGAAAGTGAATTAAGCGAGCAAGGTACAAAAACATCTGCTTCAGCCGGGTGAAAGCGATACCATACATTACGGTAGCCCCATATTCTGAGTTTTTCAAGATCAGTTTCTGAAGACCACTTCCTGATTGCTTCGGCAATGGTCTGAAGCACTTTGTAATGAGTGTCAGGGCCACTGCCTTCCGGGTCCAGCGCGAGGCTGATGACAGTCGGTTTGATATCACGCATCATTTTCAATACCGGTTCCACATCGCGCGCTTTTTCCGGTGCCTGGGTGAAGATATCACCGGTATAAAAGCCCAGTCGTAAATGATGGATATTTTTTACCTGGACCCCATAATGAGCCCAAACCAGTTCCTCCTCAAATTCGCGGATCATCCCTTTGAGCTTTTGAATGTCCGGGGGATTTTTCTCCCCATCGTAACTATGATCAATATAATGGATCATCGAATCAAGCCTGACCAGCAGGTCCTGAATATCTTTAACCCCGTAAATCTCCACAAAGGCTCTGACGATACGATGACTGAGCCCTCGTTGTTTTTCAAAAGCATTACCGGACGCAACATTGTCAAGGTAATGATACACATCTTTATCCCATTTGAACCTATATCCTTTTTCAAAAAAGTCAGGATATTGAATCATCCGGATAAGGTCGTCATTAATCAACTGACGGGTATGATCAAGGGACGATCTGACAAATTTATTGGTGACCGCAGTAAAACCCGAAGTCATTATGGCAAAATGGAGTTTGTTGGTATGTGACCTGACCTGGTGGGCTATATGAGGAAGGATGCCCAGCATGATATCGTCATGATGCGGCCCGGTGTGGAGAAACACCTGGTCGAGCTCGGGTTCGAGCCCTTTTTGTAATTTGTGTTTTATGGCATCTTCAACCATTGGCACAATGCTTTCCGGAGCGCCGGGGATCATAGATGCAAAAATATCCGATCCGATATCATCAGTTGTCAGGTGATGACCGTATTTATCAAGTTTTTTAGTCAGGTCAATGATGGAACGTTCAGTTTTCTCATCCGTCCACGCTCCTTTATTATAATATCTCAACTGGCTGTCTTTCAGCCTGGAAGCAGCGCCAATGGTCAGGAAAAAGCGGCTGTTGGGAAGCTTTTGAAAGGCTGTGGCCGGATAAGTATTTCCGGGAGGGTTTTCCAGGGCCTGCCTGACAACTTCCGCCTTTGCTTCGCCTGCAGCAATGATAATAGCAACAGCATCAGGATTATGGGTTATGGTATCCAGGCCGATTGTGATCACCATCCTGTTCCTGGAGATTTCGATCCCTCCCAGGTCTGTCGCTGCTACGGCCTGGGTCTCAAAATTTGTGGAAGTGAGCCTTGTTGTGCTGTAATGATCGGAACCCTTGATATTGAACGCAATATGCCCGTCAGGACCGATTCCTCCTAAAAAAAATCCAATACCACCTTTATCCTGTATTTTTTTTTCGTAGCCTGTGCACCACTCATCAATCAGGAAAATAGAATCCTGTTGCAGACGGTCGAGTTCATTTTTACATTCCCGGTAACGCAAAGAGAGGTCAACTTTATTGCCCGGAAACACTTCCCGGTAACTTTTCCCACCTGCCAGACGGATCTCATCACAATTTACCAGCAATGCCCTTTTTGCATCCAGACCAAATCCGTCTATATAAAAGTTTTGAATATAATAGTAAAAACTATTGTGTTGTTCAGGCGATATCGGGTAGAATTCATCGATCTGGACAAACTGCAGGCCTTTCAGGTCAGGTTTTTTGGCCAGGAAAAGCCCATGTTCTTCACGGAGTTTTCTTTCAGAAGGATCATGCCAATGTCGAAGGAAATGCATGGTCCATTTGATAAAATACTCCGGGGTCTTACCGGTAGGAAGACTGATCACGCCTTCAGGATTTTGAGAAACCCATTCCAGGAATCGAAGGGAAGTCAGCATTCCAAGCCTGGGAAAATTATCGACCAGAATATATGGAAGAAAGGTAGTGATTTCGTAGCGGCCGGCTTTTTCGTAGAAGGATGATTCTACGGATGATGAAAATTTTTGCATCGGTTATTTATAGGTTCATGCAAAGTTCGTGAAAGTATTTGAAAGAAGAAAACAGAAGTCAGAAGACAGAATGCAGAAGATTTTGTTGAAAATTTTGATTCTTAGTCATCAATTAACCACAGTAGGCACATTAGAACACATAGAAAGCCACAATAGACCTAAGTGTTTTTCTAATGTGTCCTAATGTGTCTAATGTGGTAAAAAGGCGTAACGCAGATACTCCTGTCAACTGCCGACTCGATAAAAAATATTCCTATCTTTGCCGCCAGCCACGGTCTCGTAGCTCAGTGGATAGAGCAACAGCCTTCTAAGCTGTGGGTCGCGCGTTCGAATCGCGCCGAGATCACTAGGAAGTTGGCAGTTGACAGTTGGCAGTTGTCAGGATCACAAACCAGTGGTTAATTACCGGAAAGGGCTGGCCGGTGGCTGTGAGCCGTCTATAAAGCCAATAACTGAAAACCTGCCTTATAATATTTAAGATTTTATGGCAAAAACACATAAATGTGCTGTTAGTGGCAAAGAATATCCCCTTGATGCACTTCGCCAGGGTCCAATTATCCATTTATCCTTCTTAATCTGATACTCTCCTGCCTGGCTGCAATCCAGGCTCCGATTATCATGATGAGCCAGAACCGGAAAGAAGCCCGTGACAGGCGAAACCAACGATCATTTTGAGATACTTAGTATTATTGGATTTTAACCGGTAATTTTAATGGCATGAAAATAGCCAGGTTAAATAACATTCACCGATGGAAAGTTTCAGATTTAGTTATCCACAATTATTGGATGTACAAATTACCATCAATCATGCCCATGGATGATATAACTTTACCTGGTTTGGTTAGCCAAACGTTAGCCCCAATAATTTTATTAAGAATATTAAGAGCAGTAATAATAGCCAACTCAAAACAAATAGCCTGTCTTGAATTATTTCACCAGCGCCACCGTCCCTACTCTTTCTTGGTTTCCAGGAATACCATCCACCGTGAAAATAATCTTATACACATAGACACCTCCCGGGCAGGGATTTCCGTTCTTTTTTCCATCCCAGCCAACCAGGATGTCATTTGATTCAAAGATAAGTCCTCCCCAACGATCAAAAATGCTCATTGTGAAATGTTCTAGGCTCAATGAAAAATGAGATACACTGAAAGTATCATTGATTCCATTTCCATCTGGCGTAAAGGCATTAGGGATGAACAAATTGGTTTCTGGTATTTCTTCAGAAGTAAGTTTGATATAAACGGAATCTGATCCAGTACACCCTACCGAAGACTCCATCTCAACCTTGAACTTTCCTTCTGAATTGATGACGATGCTTTCCGTGGTATCACCAGTGTTCCAGAGGTAGGAAGAAAGACCGGAACCGGCATCCAGGACTTCGCCGGGATTCATTTCCAGTGTATCGGTGCCATGAAAGGTTGCAACCGGGTTTTCGCTTACAATCAGTTGTATACTTTTCTGGTCAGTGCAGCCGACAATGTCAGTAGCCAGAAGGGTGTAAAAGCCGGCATCCGAAGAGGTTACATTGAAAATGAACGGATCGATGTCGGAGGTGTCACCCGATGGATAAGTCCAGCGGTAACTTATTGGGGGTTGATTGCCGGACGCAATGCTCATGAGGCTGAACATCTGTCCTTCGCAGACTGTTTTAGAGGCTGATAAAATGATTTCGGGCGGCTCGTAAACTATCACTTCCCCGGTGCTGAACTCGGCCGGGATAGGATTGCCGCTTGCATTGGTAAAATAGCTGACAGACGGCTCAATATACCATGACAAATCACCCTGGCCGGGATTCTTGGTTGTAAACACTAAGTCCAGGATGGTTTCCGGCAGGGCAAAGGTAACCGGAGAAAGAGAATTCCACGCCAGGTTGATCTCCCCGGCTGCCTGGTCAACCCAGCCAGTGAGGCTGTCGACGAGTTGGGGATGTACATTAGTAAAGCCTTCGCATTGCAGGTTATCGGCGTTGTAGCCAAGCTTCAGGTGAAAATCGGCTACCGAGGTGAAATTATCCACATTCACCGCCACCAGCGCTGTATTGTCCAAACAATGCCCTCCCTCGCCGGTTACAGCATGAAGGTAGGTAAGGATGATGTTCTGAATTTCGATCACGAAGGTTGTATCGCAGTCGTTTTCGTCTTTGACAACACAAATGTAGCTTCCGGCTTGAAGATTATTAAATGTCCCGTTGTTGGTTTGCCAGTTGCTTCCGTTGTTGATTGAATAAAATATTTGCGTGGTGGAACCAGTTACAACTATCTCAATCGAACCGTTTCCTAAAAAATCCGTCTCGTCTGTTACAACTGGCGGCTGAACCTGCGGGCCAGGAATATCTGACAGGATTACCGGATTACCGATATAAAATCCATCACAGCCGTTAATATCACGGATGCGAACGATATAGGTTCCTGCCGGTAAATCAGTAAAAATGCTGTCAGATGCATAGCTTGCCCCATCATCAACCGAATATTCCAAACTTGAACCGGAAGGTGAAAATGCAGAAATAATCAGTTGTCCATCAGGCCTGAAACAATGAGGTGAAATGGTTTGAACCTGCGTAACCTGTAAGTTTCCGGCATCTTCGATGGTATAAACTGAAGAAGCCGTTTCACAGCCGTTGGCATCTGTGACTGTAAGGACATATTGCCCCGCGGAAAGGTTGAATACATCAATGTCTGTTCCGAAATTGTTGCCAGAAAGGTCTTCCCATTGGTATTGCATTGGTTCCGTCCCTTCAATGGCAAGCCCGGTGATCGAACCAGTTGCTCCATTGCAGGTAGTTGGAGTCACTACAAGTGCTGATTCATTGATCTGGATTGGAGGATAAAAACCGACATGAACCGTATCGCTATCACTGCAGCCAGTTTCGTTGAAAGAAGCCCTGACCCAATAGGTGCCTGAATCTGAAACCGTAATTGTTGGGCTTCCGAACTGGCCGGTGGACCAGGAATAGAGATCTGCCTCGCAATTCGCATTAAGTGTAACGGTATTGCCCTCACATATCGTCAGGTCAGGCCCTAAATCCGGATGAGGAACAGGATAAATTTCTATCTCTCTCGAAGTATGTTCATATCTACCTGTAGGATACCAGATATCGACTTTTACCTCGTGAGTTCCCGGAAATTGGAATGTATAGGTTGGCGAAAGCTCATAGGAGATATTTCCCGGGCCAAATTCATCGAAATTCCATTCTATGCTGTCGGGAGTCGGGACAAAATTAGGAAGGAATTGAACCGGTGTACCCTGGCAGTAATTGTCAGCTTCCCATTCGAAACGGTAGAGGTAATCGAGAAGGATATTTGGCAAACCCCACTCACAAACTCGTCCCAATAAATATATTCCATTTGGATCGAAATCGCAATTCAGACCTCTTTCCCACGGTTTGTTAATTACACCAATATAATATTGATAATTGGGGAAATTATGCGTTGGGAGAGAAGTATAAATTTTCCCATCGTTTGAAAGTTGAATATTTACTCCACTCTGGTTTGAAATCTCAATTGCAGAATTTACGAAAGCGGTTGAATCTTGAATGTATTGCATATCATATTGATATAAATAACCCGAATCGGATTCTTCAAAGGTGAGATACAAATATTTAGAGTCAGGTGAAAATTCACAACAATAAGCTGGTTCATAAGACCCCCAGATATTTTTCCTGTTGATCATGTACAGATATTCAATTTCCCCTGTTTCATCATTAAAGGTACATACTTCAAATGATTTTAAGTATTTTTCTTCGATACCAATGGTTCCTGCTCTGTGACCATTAACTAAATACTTTTTATCTGGTGATATTTTGATATTACCGCCATCGTCATATAAGAATTCCCGGTAAATACCGGTTGAACTAATGACAGGATCAGTATGAACTCCTTGTTCATCAACCAGGAAACTTGCATATCTGTCATCATGATAAAGGCGTGTGACAACCCAATATGCATCACCCGATCGGCTTTTCGTGACATTTTGATGGTCATGTGCCCAGAATGCCGCTTCCAATTCAATATTTTTAACATTAGTCACTGCTCCAAGTCCTCCGTTCAATGACATATCAATAATTGAATAATAAAATCCTTTAGGAGATATCCAATCGGAAACGGTAAACAAATAATACTGATCGGCAGAACCAGGCCTGGGAAAACTAATGGCAGATTGATCCCAACTCCCACCTGGAAGGATGTTTTCGCCATTGTCCATAATTTCTCCATTCTTGTTCCAAACTCTGTCGCCATCGGAATAGAACAATAAATTTCCAAGCGAATCACTCATAATTGTCCCATTACTAAAGCCAGCTCCAGTACCTACAGGTAACCAAGGCACAGGTTGGCCTGAGTTAAATTTTAAACCGGCCCATTGTCCAAAAATCCAGTTATCTGCCTGATGCTGGGAATATAAACTTTGAACTATTATTAATTGTAAGAAAATAATAAGGGTATATTTTGGATAACTAAACATAGTTCATTGAGTTTAAATACGCTATATCAGGCAATTTGCCTGATATAGCGTAAAGTTATTAACTATTCCCAAACGACATGGACATCCCCACCAGTTCCATTTTCTAAATCAGAACAAGTTCTGGTTTCCCCAGGATTTTTACCATGACAGCATAATGGTCCTCCGTCACAACCAGCCCAAACAGCGGCATATACTGTGAAATCCCAATTAGATGAGCATTGAGGCATAGTAAATGAAAATTCGTAGTGATCAGTATTACTTACAACAACACACGAATCGTCTACAATCACATAATTGTCAAAATCTCTTACAACTGTTATGCAGGGACCGTATTGCATACCAAGGCAACATGCTTCACATGATGGTATATCCCAGGTTACAGTGACATAACCAGTCGTGGTTTGACTTAATAATGATGAAGAGCCCAGAAGAACAATAAACAATATGGATACTAATTTTTTCATAAAACTCAGATTATAAAGTTAAGACTAAATTTTTGGATGTGGATTTTTTGGCTAAAATATTTTCATGCGGGGACGGGATGTCCCCCAGGGAGGGTGTTTAGCCAAAATGTTGAAAAGGGATCGAAATATTATTTTACAAAAGGGTAACTTTATTGTCACATGAAGAAATTTAATTTTGTGACAATAATAGAAGGCGAAAATATTTTGTGTATAGGCAGGCATGACCTAGTTAATTCATTCATTAATCCAAATTTAATTAAATATGTAATACAAAATCCGCTGCATCAGGTTTAACTATCGGTAGCAGTTATTTCTCAAGTTATTATGGTATTTATTCAAACGCAAGTTCTTTTGGAGGTTTCTCTGATTCGTATAAAGAAATGAGGATAATTTGCATACCACCCCATGCGAGTAAGGTTATTAATGGATTTAAGTTATATTCCGAAATATATAGAGATTGTGACCTTTATTTGTACCCCAGCGGTGGTAAAATGAAAACTAAGCAATTTGAAGAGGACAATTCACCCGTGCAAATAAAAAACATTATTGCATATAGGTTCAGTGAAAACGAAATAGATACTTTAAACACTGTCGAAGACAATTTTTGGGTTTCAAAAATATCAAATTATTCTACAAATGGGTTCATTGGAAGCAGATATCCAGAAAATTGCGGTAAAAAATCAATGTATTCAGAAAAATACTATTTGTATAGTAGTCCTGGAAACTTCTATATCAAGTATATTAAAGATTTAGGTACAGAAGTTCAACACTAAATAACACATAAAATCACATAATAAGTTCTGACTGCTGACTGCTGATCCCGAAATGTCCAAAATTGCGTTGAAATTTTATTGACTTTTCGAGGATCCTCGAAAAACTACCAAATCGAAGATTTGTTGTTTTTCGGGACTGCTAACTCCTCAACTTAAACATTCCTCCTTCTTAAATGTTAAATCACAAACTAAAATTTATGGAACCAAAACATAACGTTGTCGGTTGGTTTGAAGTACCGGTTGAAAACATGGAAAGAGCCATTCGTTTTTATGAGGCAGCCTTGCATTCAAGAAAATAAAGATATAATTTAACCTGACAGGCCTGACGACGCTGTCAGGTTTTTACTTCACCACAACCTGTCAGCGTCCTACAATAGGAGGACCTGACAGGTTGATAGCGAAATAGACATGTATATTGTCGAGATGGAAATTGAACCCCACCATTTATAATCTTTCTTTCATTTCTATTTATTAGTTTTCTGAAAATTTAGTAAATTGCATTCAAAAGTTCTGAGTTTTTAATTTTTAATTATTAATTTTTAATTTTTAATTATCATGTTCCTTCCTTTCTACCAGGTTGATGCCTTTACTGACCGGCTATTTGGTGGCAATCCGGCCGGGGTTTGTCCGTTGGACCAATGGCTCGCGGATGAGGTAATGCAGAAAATAGCCATAGAAAACAATCTCTCGGAAACCGCCTTTTTCGTCAAAGAAGACGATGGTTTCCATATCCGGTGGTTCACCCCGAAAGTTGAAGTGAACCTGTGCGGGCATGCTACACTGGCATCGGCACATGTGATTTTCCATCATCTTGGATACAGTGATGAGATGATTTCTTTTCAGTCGAGGAGCGGGATACTCAATGTAACCAAAGAAAGCGACCTGCTCATCCTCGATTTCCCTGCCAATAAACCCCAACGTACAGCCCTGCCAAATGATTTCGTGCAATCGCTTAATATTACGCCCATTCAGTGCTACCGCGGAAAGGAAGACTATCTTCTTCTCTATAAATCACAACAGGAAATCGAAGCTCTGGTACCTGATTTCCGACGGCTGGAAAAGATTGATGTGCGGGCTGTGATTGTCACTGCACCTGGTGACAAAGTAGATTTCGTTTCCCGCTTTTTTGCCCCGCGGGTCGGGGTAGATGAAGATCCTGTGACTGGCTCGGCCCATACCGTTTTGATCCCATTCTGGGCCGAGAAACTCGGAAAAACCGAGATGAAGGCTTTACAACTTTCACGCCGCGGCGGAAGCCTGTTTTGCCGCCTTCGTGGCGACCGGGTGGATATAGGCGGGAATGCGGTGACGTTTCTGAAGGGGGAAATCTTTCTTTAGTCAATCAATACTTTAGTATGCCCGGCAAATCTCAAACAATCGCTCCACATCTCGTAGGTTTCTGCTGAAAGTGCAGCTATGTTGCTTCCTGTGCTCAAAGTACTGACCGCTGACCCGTTCAATATCCGGGCTCGTGGCAAGCCAGACGGGGGTATCTGCTCCCTGATCGGGTGTCTCATGGCCGCCAAAGCCCATCGAATTGCTCAGGGCTGAGTTCACATCTCCGGGATGGCATACATTAACAGATATATTAAAGGAGTTAAGCCTGCCTGCAAAAGCTACGGTCAACATCCGGTTTGCCTGCTTCGACTGGCGATAGGCTTCATCATTGTCATATTGCCGGCGTTTGAATTCAAGGTCAGTCATATCCAACCCGCCTGCCCAATAGCTGGCCACATTCACCACCCTCGACGGGGCGCCGGATTTTAACTGAGGCGTGAAAGCTTCAATCATCCAATAATAGCCCAGCACATTAGTCGCAAACTGTACCTCAATGCCTTCAGGGGTTTCCGTCCGTTTCCGGGGAGTAGCAGCAGCGTTGTTGACCAGGACATGGACCGGCTCCTGAATCCTTGAAGCCAGTTCTAAGATTTCCACCTTACGTGATAAATCGGTAATGACATACCGGATATCATCCGAACCGGTTTGCCGACGGATTTCTTCCATCACCTTCAATGCTTTTTCTTCATCTTTCACGACCATGATAACCCTGAAATCTCCCGTCTCAACAAGCTGACGGGCAATGGCCTTTCCGATGGCACCAGTGGCACCTGTAACCAGGGCAAGTTTCCTTCTATTCATAACTTATATTGTCAATCGTTCAAATATAATTATTTTCGTCGTGATAATTCTAACTTTACAATAATCACGAATGATCATCATCCTTTTTATATACAGCCTGATTTTTATCGCCCTAGGATTGTTTTTTATCTTGAAAAAGAAAAAAATCCTCGGTGGCATGTTTATCCTGCTGGCAATTATGTTAACCATCGTTGGAATAGTAGCAATAGCAATTTATCCTAACATCTGGCCCTTTTGAACATGAAAAGATCCTTTATTACAGCATGCTTAATCTCGATAACCCTTGCCCTTTCGGCCCAGCAAAAGCCATCTTTTATCGGTTTACAGGCAGGGCCTTCATTCCCTGTGGGGAAATTCCAGGAGAAAAAGCTCCCGGATGGCAGTTTCACCCTGATTGGCTTCAGCACATCGCTGGAAGGCGCCTGGTTCTTCACGTCCTGGATGGGGGTTGGCGGATCGGCCGGCATGCACTTCCACCCGGTCGACGTCAGAACTCTCGGCTATGAAAAGGTTGTCGCTGATCCTTTCATGAACGATGTTTATATCAGGTCTGATCCTTACCGCTCATACACCGTCTATGCCGGTCTATTTTTCCAGTTTCCACTTGTACAAAGACTTTCTCTGACTGCCAAAGCATTAAGGGGCATTATGTTTACCCAATCGCCATACCAGTTGTATAAAGCAGATTATGAAATGATTGGCGAAAAGTGGTTTGAGATAACTTCTGCGGGTGATTTTGAAGGGAGTTTCCTGGCCGGAGCAGGCCTTAAATACGAATTGAAAAACTGCATCGGGTTCTCGCTAAATACAGAATTCACCTATAATGAAATGAATTTTGATTTCGAACTTTCAGATGGCAGCGTCCGGACAGATAAAAAGGTGGTGGCGTTTGTGAATGTTTTATTGGGAATCTTTATAAAAATTTAACGATGTAGCGATATAGCGATATTACGATTTGATGTTTATCAAAAATTCGCTATATCGCTTTATTTACAAATTCCCCAACTCAAAACTCAAAACTTAAAACTTTCGATAGGTTCTTGTCCATACCGGAATATCCGCATCGGGCGGGAACCTTTCAACTCGATCTGCTCTCCTTCGACCTGTAAAAGGGTAGCTTCCCTCAACCCAACTACGGTAACGCTTCTATTCACTGCCAGGAACTCTTCGATCCGCTGCTGCCGGGTTTCTCCGCCATGGCCCTCGGGATTGGCATCCAGGTAATGCGGGTTGATCTGAAAAGGTACCAGGTTGAAAGTATCAAAACTTGCAGGCTGGATAATTGGCATATCATTGGTAGTGCATAAAGTGGGGCATGCGACGTTAGCACCCGCACTCCAGCCCATAAAATGCATCCCTTCCAGCACACGTTCCCTTATGACTTTAACAAGATTGAGCAGGTGCAACATATAGACCAGGTGAAAGGTATTTCCACCACCTACAGCAATAACCCGGGCCTTCCTGACCGCTTCAACGGGGTCTTTTTCCCGGTGGATGGAATAGATTCCATAACCAAGTTCTTTAAAAACGGCCTGTACCCGTTGCTCATAAAGATCATATGACCGCTCTACACTTTCAGAAGCCAGGTTTACCCCGGCATATGGAATGAATAAAATATCGCTCACACCTGTACCATCAAGGAATGCGCTGATATATGGCCTTGGCCACCCTAAATAGGGTTCGCCTGCGTTGGTGGAATTGCTGATCAGCAGGAGTCGTTTCATAATTTCGGTATTATAACTGTTTTATACAAAGTAAAGAATTATTTCTCCCAAATGAAAGGCCAATAGTTCAATTTCCAATTTGTCGCCTCAAGCCAGGTAAGCTTATAACTCCACCTGAATACCCGGTACCATTTGTGCTGGCCTGTATAAGAGTCAAGCTTTTTCCAGGGTTCAACGATACCGGAATTCATCGCATCACGCCTGGCAAGTGATTCAGCTACCGATCTCTGCTGATCGGCCAGCAGACTTGCGGAATATCCAATTTCACGTAAACGTTCAAGAATCCGCAAAGCAATTTCAAAATCTTTCAATGTTATAAAATGATCAAGCATTCCTGTAAGGAAAAACGGATCCTTCGCCCGGATCACGCGGTCAAAAAGTGGAATGAACACGACACCCTGCTCAAGCAATTTGTTGCGGTAATAATAATTTTTCAGGGTCTGAAAAGCTTTGAGGTAATCTGAAAAGGATCCATCCATAAGGTCTTCAAGTTCTTTTTCTTTTTGTTGAAAATTTGCCGGTGCTTCCAGGAGCACTTTCTGATACCACGCCTCATCATCCCGGACCCTGCAACTGAGATGATCCATAGAAAGGTTCACAGCATCTTCGGTTATTTTCAGGGCAAGGATGAATTCGCTCTTATTCCTGGCCTCCTTTGCCTGGACCATCAGCTCATTATATTCCCTGAATACCATTTCACATTCATTTTGATGTATAGATTCCCCTAAGGCAAAATACTGGTCCGAAAGGGTATCATTCTCCGCAAACTCGTATTCCGACAACATCAATTTAACCTGATTTAGCGCAAATCCTGCTCCTACAAAATCATAAGCCCACGCCTTTACCCGTCCATCCGATAAAATTTCCTCCATAACCCGCCTTGCAGCTGCCTGGCGATATCTGAAAAGCTCAGGATGAGGACGGAAAACATAACCTCTCTCCTGGAAATAAGCTTTATTGAAATAATAGAGCGCATTGCTGAATTCTTCCTTATCAAAATCCCTGAGCCCCTCTTCCATAAGTTCATCATAATGATATTGCCGGAAACTGCTTTCAAGTTCCTCTTCTATCACATCTTTCCCGATCCGGTACCCTGCCCTCATCCTTGTTTCTGCTGCCTGCCTGTAAACCTGCTCCGCTTCCGGCAATTCGTCTTTTGCAATTAATGTCCGGGCTTTATTCAGAAGATCATAATAAATGCCATTCCTGGCAATTCTCATCCACTCATGAAACTGTCCGGGACATGGGTAGTAAGGAGCAACCAGGCAATGTTTTTGTATCTCATTCAGGTAAACCAGGGCTTTATTACTTTCTTTCAGGTCGATTAGTTTAATAACCTGGCTTTCAAAATTAAGGAAAAGCCATTTTTCAAACTCCTGAAGCGTATCAGGTTCAAAGCAAATAAAATCTTTATCGGAAAACAAATCCCGGGCATTTATTAAATATTGGGCAGCCATCACGGGGTTTTCTTTCAAGGCAGATTTCCCTGATATCTCAAGGTAAGAAGTCGCGATACTATTCTTCATCAGTCCAACCAGCTGGTACGCAGCTGCCTGATATTCATGCAGATTCATAAGCTGAGAAAGATCATAGGCCGATTGGTAATAGGTCAGAGCCCTGAGCTGGTTGCCGGATGATCTGTAACTGTTGCCACGCTCAATAAGGCACTGCACAAAAACCTGGCACCACAAACGTAATCCGTTGGTATCTATCCCCGGCTGCCGGTTCAGCCTCTTGTGAAGAACCTGCAAACCGGCATTGTTGAAATCAGGCCTGGCTAAACCTTCAATGAAATTGACATAGCGGAAATCAGTTTTATAAGCCAACTCATGATAATAGTCGAGCCTGTCCATATATTTTATCAGCAGATCTTTCTTAAGAGTAATCAATCCTGATGAAGCGGGTTCAAAATAGTTGTAATGAATAATTGCTTTAAACCTGTTATTAAGCCTTACCAGTTCCTGAAATTTAGCATCAAGACCGGCAAGATCAGGTTGACCTGGTATCAGCACCGAATTAAATATATCAGGCCGGATATACTCAATAATCCTTTCCAGTTCAACCTGTCTGAGTATCATTTCAGCCTTTATGCCGGATTCGGAAAGAAACCCATTGGCCGCCCAGGCTCTGGCACTGTCAGCTATGAGCGAAGCAGCATAAAACTGGTCAATTTGCAGGATACGGTCACGGAATTCTTCATAGGAAGATTTAGTGTAATGAAAGACAGCCCTGGAAAAAACAACAGAAAGGTTGCTATCGGAAGTGTTCCTGGCAAATGTCAGGGAAGTATACAGACTGGAGTCACTTTCAAGGGGAATATCAATAAAGATCAGGCTGTCTGAAACAAACCCATCAAAATTGACTAGCTGAAAAATCAGGTCTGCTTTTTCAGGCTTAACGGAAGCAGATACATTATAGCCACGGTATATAAGGGGAAAACACACCACACTAAGCGGCAGTACCCTGATTTCAAGTTGTTCCGGCCTGCACTGATCAGTCACATAATGGATCTTATAATCAAACCGCAGGGATATTTCACGGAAAGATTGTTGCCCGGCTAGCGCAATATCCTGAATAATAAGATTCTGGTAATAATTGTCATTGCTATTGGTAATACCTTCAAGGGTAACAGACTGGTTCAGAATGAAGTGTTCCTTGCATTGAGGAAGGATAGCCTTAGGGAATATAAAAATAAGAATAATGACCGCAGCCATTATTCTTCTTATTCCTCTTTTAACCTTAGGTGCCAATGTTTTTGATATTAAATTAAGATGCCGGCTTTTCAACCGGCATCTTTCCCGAGTGCCCAAGACAAGACTCGAACTTGCACGAGCGTGCGCTCACTACACCCTGAATGTAGCGCGTCTACCAGTTCCGCCACTTGGGCCTTTTGGTAATATTTTTAATTTTTAATTTATATTGTGCCCAGAACAAGACTCGAACTTGCACAACCAAGAGGTTACATGGCCCTCAACCATGCGCGTCTACCAATTCCGCCATCTGGGCTTTTTAGCGGGGGCAAAAGTAAGAATAATTTTAAATTATTTATAATAAACAAAATACATTTTTCTTTGACAGTTCTCTAAGGATCATTAATTTTACAGTCTTAATAGGTGTTTTCAACCTGAAAACTCATTATGATCAAACCAAATTACTATGTTTAGCAATAAAGATTTGAAGCAGATCGCAGCACGGGGTATTTTCATGAAAACCATTGAACAGCAGGTCAATGATTTTAAACATGGCTTTCCTTTTATCAGGCTCCAGGCTCCGGCAACAAAAGAAAATGGCATCCGTACCTTTAATGAAAAGGAAATTCATGAACTCATCACTAATTTCGATCGTACCGCAAAAGATATGAAACTGGTCAAGTTCGTTCCTGCTTCCGGTGCGGCAACCAGGATGTTTAAACATCTTTTTGAGTTCCAGGAGCAGGTTGATAAGCATAAAGCTGATGACAGCGTGTTGGCAGATACGGATTTCAACAGCGCCGGATATTTCTTCAGGAATCTGAATAAATTCGCTTTTTATGATGACCTGAAAAGGATCATGTCGCGGGCTGGTGTCAGCATTGACGATTGTTTTAAGAAGAAAGATTTTAATACCATCCTTGATTTTGTCATGACCGAAAAAGGGCTCATTTACGGCAACCTGCCGAAAGGCCTCATTAAATTTCATCATTACGGGACATTTTCGCGCACGGCAACGGGAGAACACCTGGTTGAAGGGGCGCATTACTGTGCCAACCGGTCCAAGCATATCACAGTCCACTTTACGGTATCGCCGGAACACCTTTCTAATTTCAGGGACATGATTGCTTACGTGCAGCCTTATTATGAAAGCATGTTCGGCGTTTTATACGAAATCAGTTTTTCAGTACAAAAACCTTCCACAGATACGCTGGCGGTTGATTTGAACAATGAGCCATTCCGCGAGAAGGACGGATCGCTGGTATTTCGTCCGGGTGGTCATGGCGCCCTAATCGAAAACCTGAATGACCTGGATTTTGATATCGTCTTCATAAAGAATATAGATAACGTGGTACCTGACCGTTTGAAAGCAGAGACTCACCGTTATAAGAAACTGCTTGGCGGCCTGCTCATCCAGTTGCAGAGCAAATCCTTTAATTTACTCCGGGCCCTCGATAAAAAACCTCCATCAGAAGAGAACATAAAAGAAGCCACCCAATTCTGCGAACAACAGATAAACATCTCATTTCCTTCCGATTTCAATCGTTGGGAAGAGAGCAGGAGAGTGAAATTCCTGCAAAATATCCTCAACAAGCCGATCAGGATATGCGGAATGGTTAAAAATGAAGGTGAACCCGGCGGGGGTCCGTTCTGGGTGAAAAACAAACAGGGAGAAATATCTTTACAGATTGTAGAATCTTCGCAGATCGATCTGAAAAATGCAGAGCAAAAAAAGATTTTCGGGTCATCTACCCATTTTAACCCGGTAGACCTGGTCTGTAGCCTTAAAAATTACAAAGGCGAAAAGTTTGATCTTCACCAGTTTATCGATCACAACACGGGTTTTATCTCCATTAAATCGAAAGATGGAAAGCAATTAAAGGCCCTTGAATTACCCGGGCTCTGGAACGGTGCCATGGCCGACTGGATCACTGTATTTATCGAAGTGCCTATCATCACGTTTAATCCTGTTAAAACAGTTAACGACCTTTTGAGGGAGCAACACCAGAATTAGGACAAAGTTCAAAGGGCAAAGTTGTCATTGTTTATTCAATTTAACCTGACGGGTCTGGCGACGCCATCAGGTTTGGTTTTTCTTGAACAGTGGAAAACTAATTCGAATCAGCACCAATTTTTCCGAAAATTTTCCATTAATTTTAGAAAATCATATTTGCCAGTTTGCTGGTTGTATTAAGATTACCTTCACTTACATCCGATGCGGCTTAGATTACATATTGAGCTTGAACACAACGACCGCGGAATCATCCCGGTGAATTACCAGTATGCGGTTTCGTCGTGGATTTATTCAAGGTTGGCGGTTGCCGATCCTGAATTTTCGTCATGGCTGCATGAGCAGGGATACAGGGATGGGTTCAGGAGTTTCAAGCTCTTTACTTTTTCAAATATTCAGATCCAAGGGAAATTATTTGATGATGACAGGTTAATATTAGCAGAAAAGAATGGTTTCCTGGAGATCAGTTTCCTGGTTGAAGAAGCGATGGGTATTTTTATCAGCGGGCTATTCAATGATGCCGCTTTCAGGATCGGAGACGCCAAGAGCAGTGCGTGCTTTGTGGTACGATCAGTGGAATGTCTCAAAAACCCTGATTTCTTAGAGATGATGAATTACAAGACGCTATCCCCGATCGTGGTAAGCCGTTTTGATGAGGCCAGGGGACAACCGGCTTATCTTTCACCCGATCAGCCTGGCTATGGAGAGTTGTTTTTTAATAATCTTATCCATAAGTTCTCGGTTGCCAAGGGTGCCCAAAACACTATTGACGATGATTTAATGCCCCAAATGGGTAACTTCCGGTTATTATCGGAACCCCATTCAAGGCTGATCACCATCAAGGCCGGGCAAGCCAAAGAATCCAAAATCCGTGGATTTATGTTTGATTTCTCTCTGACAGCGCCTGTTTCTCTTCACCGTACCGGTTATTTTGCCGGATTCGGCGAAAAGAACAGCATGGGGTTTGGGTGCGTGGGGGAGAAAAATAATATATCTTAATTTATATTGTATGAGTTTAGACACAGTACTTCAAATTGGTAAAGTTCTCCGCGGTTCGGAGAATAGCCTTAAATATTTCAAATATGTGGAGCCTTGCCCGAAAGATTATAAAACAGGAGAGTGGCCAATTTGTATTTCAATCCCAATCAATTCTGATTTTTCTTTTGATTGGAATGGGACCAAAATTACACCAGAGAATGAGCGTAGTAAACTTTACTATTTGAAGTTTAAGACCTCTGATAGTGATGGCTTAGTGAAATACGTTTTTGGTGACATTTATTTTAACAAAAAAGCCACAATTAAGAAAGATGGTTCTATTGAATCAGCCGAAGGAGGGTATTACAGGTTAGATAATCCTAATCATACAAATGCCTCATTCAGATCAAGTTCTTTTAATCGCGGAATAAATGATTATAAAGACATTATAAATTCACAAAAGAATAATTCGACATGTATGATGCAAAAATTCCATGAGGAAATGGAAAAAAACATTACATATATTGAAAGGATTCTAAAATATATACCAGCTATTTATAATCATTTTGAAAACAAGAATGATCTAACCATTAAAGATTTTCTTGAAAATGAAGAAAATCTGTATTCAATTACAATAGAACAAAACTTTCAAAAAATTTCTAATCCTAATTTAAAGAAAGTGGGAATTACGGCAGAATTGTTGGATTGCGATGAAACTCAAAAAAAATTACTTTTTGATCTTACTAATTTGGCTATATTCATCCACTTCGAGTTTCCAGAAAAACTACATTGGTATCAATTCACAGAGGACATGAGCTTTTTGAATGCCAAAGTACTTTCAGAATTCGTAGACAATACACAAGATGGTTTGGTTTTGAAAAAAACTCTATACAAAACTCTATGTTCTGGAGATAAGAAGAATGATATTCAATTTCCATCGTTCAGAGACACAAACAAGCACAAATCAAAGAATTTTGATATTGATAGTTTGCAAGATTTGTTTTATGCGATTGACTATACAGGAAAGGGAAATGTTATTTCTGGAACTGACATCAAATTAATAGTTTTACCACGAGGTGAAAAACTCACTGTAAAAGACTATGATGACTTTATTGAGAAAAGAGATGAAGCAAAAGTTCTTGCAAAAAACAAAAACAGCATTCAAAATTCAACAGATCCGCTTTTTGATTTCTTTTCCGATGATGAAAAGAATATTACTTCTTTTGATCTGATATTTTGTAAAAAGGGAGGGCTATCGTCCCCTGATTCTGATTTAATTGAACTCTCAGGCATAGAAAAAAGCAAATTACGCCTAATCAGGGAAAGAGTTCGCCAAATATCTCAAGAGATAAATCTGGAAAGGAAAAGCTTTCTGAGAACAGAAAAGGATCTCTATCCAATGACTATTGATTATTCGTTTCGGAGCATTTTGGGAAATCCACAGACAGATCCTAAAACCGGGAAAATATCTTACAAACCTAATCCGAAGTATCAATCACACCTATTAAAAGTAGTACCACTTATTTATTCCGATAATTACTGCCATGATGAGGTACTTTTATCCGCTTTCATTCAGAATGTGGAATTTAGTATCCGATTAGGCGATGAAAAATTCAACTTCTTAAAATTTGATTTAAAATTTCTTTATAAAATACGAAATACTAAAACCGATAAATTTATGGAAATCACATCATCCGAAAGTTACCAAGTTGGGCTCATGCTTGGAGTATTGGCAAAGAACCTAAGCCAGGAGATTAATTCATTTGAAAAAAACTACGTGGGTAACCTTACCCGAAGAATTGGGAACATGGCCGATTTTATTAAACTAAAAAATGAAATCGAACAAAAATTAATTATGCACGATAAAACCAAGTATACCTATCAAACCTCGTATGATCTTGCACAAAAAGTCAAGGAATTTAAATCGAGGTACGATAAAGAAGAATGTGCATTTGGCTTTATGGAAAGCTACTTTAAGCCAATTTCTTAAGCTGCAACAAAAGCGACTGAAAATACAGAAAAATATAACCAAAAACCCTAAAAAATATATATAAAATGGAAAACGAATTAAAAAAATCAGAAATTTTGTTTTTGTACGAAACTTCGTATAACATTCCTAATGGCGACCCTTTCACCGGAGAACAGCGTTACGATGAAGAAACCAAGAAAATATTGGTTAGTGATGTTCGCATGAAAAGATATGTTCGAACTTATTTTGAAGAAATCAAAGGATTACCTATATATGTAAGTGAAAAAACAGGTGCAGGTAAAAGTGATTCAAAAGGGGTCTTAAGATGGATTGCTGAAAACAGAAATGAGAAGAAACTCACCAATATTGGTGAAATATTAAAAGAACAAATCGATGTAAGGTTATTTGGAGGTATTTCGACATTGAAAGATGAAGAAACAAAAGCCATTAAAGTGGATAATAAAGAATGTACTAATGGTCATGTTCAGTTTACAGGTCCAGTTCAGTTTGCTCTCTTAAATCCTTCTCTCAACGAAATAAATTTAAGGATGCATCAAAATACGACACATTTCATGTCTAAAGACACAAATACACAAGGGTCTATTGGTACGACAACCTTAGTCCCTTATTCATTAATGCAAATTCACGGTTGGGTAAATCCTAAAGTTGCAGAAAAAACTGGAATGACTGAGAATGATTTGAAATTAATGTATGAAGGACTTTGGTACGGAACCAGTGGTGATGGCAGCTCCCATTCGCGCAGTAAGGTCGGACAAAACTCGGTTCTCTTGCTTGAAATTGAATATTCAAAAAATAATTTTAAAGTATATGAAGTAGACAGATTAATAAAAATAGAATCGAAAGACGACAAAAAAGGGGAACAACTGCGTAGTATGGACGATTACAAACTTGATTTCTCAAAATTGTTTGAAGCAGCTAAATCAGATAAAGTGCAAAAAATTAAATTTTACACTGAGATTGAATCAATCAAATCAGAATTAACTGGGAAAACAAAATTTGAAGCAATTGTGTTATGAAAGGTTTCCAACTAATCATAGGAGGTAATTGGGGGCATTTCAAAAAACCGGAAACGAATAATAATCCACTGTCTCACGATTTAATTACTAAAACCGCTCTGATTGGACTAATAGGGGCCGTGCTGGGAATTGAGCGTGAGGATATGAGAAGTAAATTTCCGCAATTGTCGGAAGATTTACTTTATGGGGTTCTGTTACTTAATCCGGTAAAGAAGATTTCATGGGGCTTTACCAGTAGAACGGCAATTAGCCCGACTGCGGAAGGAACACCAAAGTATTTTGAGTTTTTGAAAGACCCCAAATTTTTGGTTTCAATAGCATTGAAGAACGTGCAATCAAGTTCTATTTTTGAAGAATTCAAGCTTGCCATTAAAGAGCAACAAGCTGTTTATCCGCCTGTATTAGGTTGGCATAATTGTCCTGCCAACCTCCATTGGGAATCGGAAGGTGATTTCTCGGAAATCAAAAATGGAACATTTGAAACCAAAGGATTTGTGCTTACAGGAGAACACACTCCCAAGGATATTTCGGGCGGTTTTCGAATTGGTTTTGACAAAATGCCCACTTTTCAGAATGAAGATTTCTGGAATTTACCGGATAAATACAAGAATGTAATTTATCCCGATTGTCCTCATTCAATTACGGTCAAAGGGGACTACTACGAATATCAATCATCAAAAGAATTAGAAAGATGGTGCCTGATATAAACACACTTCGGTCTCATCCTGCTAAATTGTTATTAGAACATATTCAGGGTGTCCGAAACAATACGAGGAAGCTAACCAACTCCAAAATTGCGGATTTGGTGGCGATTTTCCATGATTTAGGAAAGATAAATCCAAATTTTCAAAACAAGCTTGATTCTGACAAAACAATGAATGGTTATGCAAATCATTCCTATTTGTCAGCTTATACTTTTTTCTGTGCCTTCTGTTGTTCAAAACAAAACATGGAAGCATTAAAGCAGTTTTTGGTAGTTGATACTTTCGGCCAGAATAATTTTATTGCATTAACAGTGTCAATTGCCAAACATCATGGTAATTTGCCTGACTTTTCTCCAAAATGCGGAGAAAACGAATCCTTCGCAAGTATTTTATCAAAAGATGAAAATTCTGCACTATTTAAGTTTCTTGATCAGGAGAAAAACATACCTGTTTCTGAATTCGTAAATCATTTTATAAGCGTTGATGATTTCCGACAATTTCTGACAACACCTAAATTACAACAAGGCTACTCTGAACAATTGGTCTTCAATGGAGAAAAAAACAAATCAGCTTTAGACTTCTTTTTAGATTACCAACTTGCATTTGCTAGTGTGATACAGGCAGATAAAGCCGATGCCGCAAAATTTGACAATTTCATTGACCAACAAGTGAAAGAAGTTGAAACATTTGCAGAAGGTTTCAGCAGTCAACTTGACTCTTATTTGGAAAGGTTGAACCAGGATTCAGCATTGAACCAATTGAGAACAAACATTCGTAATCATGCCGTTCAAAATATCCGTACTGGTTTGAAAGAAAACGTAAGAGTATATGAACTCACTGCTCCGACAGGTTCTGGCAAAACATTAATGATGCTTTCTTTAGCTTCAGAAATCATCAACGCAAAAGGAGCAAAAAGAATCATCTATGGCTTACCGTTCTTGTCCATCACAGAACAGGTTGAAGCGGAAGTGTTGAAAATATTTCCAGAAACGACAGATTACATTCAGCGGATTGATTCCAAATCAGAAAACAACCGATTCGAAGACATTCAAAAAGAATTGGAGAATAACCCAACTGAAGAAAAGATACTCGAAGCAAATTTGCTGGAGTTTCAGGAAAACACTTTCGCTTATCCTTTTGTAATTACCACCTTTGTTCGCTTTTTCGAAACACTTTTAAGCAACCGAAATGCCGAATTATTGAAATTGCCAAACTTTTCCAAATGTATTTTCCTTTTGGACGAGATTCAGGCATTGCCTCCACGTTTATATGGTTTCTTTGTAGCTTACCTGAGTAAATTCTGCGAAAAGTTTGACAGCTATGCGATCATTTCAACAGCAACTCAACCCAAATTTAGTTTACCGGAAAATAATACAAAGGCGAGAAACTTCTTCTATGACTACAAAAATCCAATGCCATTATTGCCTTTGACCTATTTTGAGAATGATTTGTTCAACCGCTATCAAATAGAATTTGACAAGGAACCTATAGAACTTGAAATTCTGAAAGAACAAATACTTTCCGAAAACCAATCGATATTGATCATCCTTAATACAATTGATGACACCAAAGAATTATTCAAATTACTACAGGACGAATTGGATAAAGATGAAATATTATTACTGAATACGCATTTCACCCCAGAACATCGGAAGCAAAAAATCGCTTTAACCAAAGAAAGATTAAATCAAAAACGAAGAATCATCGTTATTTCAACCCAACTAATTGAAGCTGGCGTTGACATTGATTTCCCGGCATTGTATAGGGATTTTGCCACTGTTGCCAGCATTGTTCAATCAGCTGGTCGTTGTAACCGTAATGGTAAGCTTGATTCATTGGGAAGAGTGAAACTTTTTAAATTACGGAATAAAGGTAAAATCCGGTCTGATATTATCTATCAAGGTAAAGACAAAGAAATATTGCGATTCACAAAAGAGTCATTCTCTGAAAACCAGTATCAGGAGAAAGAATTACTCAATGTTCAACGGGAATTTTTCCATCGAATTCAGTCTGAACTAAACTTTGCAATGCATTCTCAAAATAGCCCAAGAATTGAATTTGATTTTTTGAAAGATATTCAAGAATGTCAGTTTGATAAAATCGGGAAGTTTCAATTAATTGACAAACAGCTTTTTGGGGAAGAATTTCAGTATTATGTTCCTAAGGACAACAACGATAAAAAATTTGAATCCCTTTTAACTATTCAGGATGAAATTAAAAATTTGTTTGAAAAGGATAACTTTAATAGAAACGTCTTTTTTGCTAAGAAAAACATCCTTAAAAACCATTTAAAATCAATGACAGATCAGATTATTTCGGTGCGCATCAGTAGCAAACATGTAAAACCAAAGTTAGCTAATGCAAGGCATTTTAATGGTATTTATAAGATTGCCTCTGAGTCTTATACCTTTGAAAGTGGTTTGATCCTTACCGGTGATAATTGTTTTCTTTAATAATATTTCTAAATGAAAAATCCCCTCCCCTCCCCCCGCATCGCCGAAATGCTCGGCTGCGACAATGTCTGCATTGTCAATCCTCACACGCTGGAACCAGGATGGATTCCGTCCGGTTTGCAATATGATACATTCGATATAAATTGAAATTAAATATACCGTGCCTGACGGCACTTAATGATTACGTGAATGATAAATCTCTACCGATATAAAGCCCCTGACGGGGCTTGAACCTTGAAACAAATTGAAAAATGATTCTATACCGATATTTTGTCCCTGACGGGACAGGAAGGTAAAAGCAAAATCAACGATTTGAACAGCATAGCAAGCCCCGGATATTGTTTTCAGCTATTAAGCCCGGAAAATATGCACATAATTCCGGTTTGATAAACATTATTACACGCCATTTGGCATACCTTTGGATTGTCCCGTCAGGGACAAAATATCGGTAGAAAACGAAATATCAATGAATTAAAAGTCCCGTCAGGGACGGCATAAAAAAACCATGGCAAATACATACACACAAATCCACATTCACGCGGTTTTTTCCGTTCAAAACCGGGAATGCATCATCCGGAATTCCTGGAAAGATGAACTGTATAAGTATATCACAGGAATTATCCATAACAATGATCACAAACTATTGGCAATTAACGGAA
>JALNZD010000019.1 GCA_023229505.1 Bacteroidales bacterium
ATGGGACAGTTTTCATAGAGTTGAAAATCTTCAAATAATAATTGCTGAGAGAAGCTAGGTATACTTAAAGCCAGTAATAATATTAGAATATAATACTTTATCATAATAATGATTATGGCACCTAACGCTCGAGCGCAAAGGCCTGGGCCGGGTTTTTGCTACCCGTGGCAGGCACCCAAACTTTTATCTTTTCCACTTTTCATTTTTCACTTTTTCACTAATACGCGCCTGCCGCGGGGAGCAATTTTAAGCGCCGGCCTGGCCTTTGCGCGTCTTGTTAGGCATTGTTTTATTCTCTTAATATCAATGCTATAAGTTCCGGGACTTGTTTTGCAGGTGTTGGGAAATTGTGGAGGCCAGCAGTATTGCCTTGGCTTACATATTCTGATAATTTATTGTTTGACGTGTCGTAGATTGAAATGATTAGAATATGCATAAAAGGTTTAAAATCCCAAGACCAGTAATCTTGATACTTGATAATATATTCGTTTGTATTAGGATGAGCATTCAAAAGATTTTGTTCGTTAGTTATTTCACATGAAATATGAAATTTGACTAATTCATTATAAATCAAGGAATCAATCCTTTGAATGGATGGTTTAGAGGTAAAAACAAACTGATCTATCTGTTTATAGTTTGGATATATACCCGCTGGAAAAATATTGGATTTAGAGTTATGGATAATTAGAAATTCTTTATCTGGTATGATCCTATCAATTGTTGAATTTGCGACAAAGACACTTGTCTTACAAGATGAAAAAATTAACAATCCAATTAACCAGGTAAACCAAATAGTCAAAGTAGATAATTTTCTGAACATAACGTCTATTTTTAAGTAATAATGCCTAACGCTCGAGTGCAGCGCCCTGGCCCGGGATATTATTGCACCATACGGGCAGGTGCGTTGCTCAAAGCTTTAAGGTTACACACTCTATTTCAAAAAGCACCTGCCCATAGGGTGCAAAGAATGATATAATCCGGGCTGGTCGCTGCACTATTGTTAGGCCTTGTGTTTAATATAGCTGGCTTTACCATCGATCGCTTCTAAATTGATCTGTTGACCGTAAATATCCACCTTTTCCTCCTTTGAATACGTTTCCCAACTCTTCACTAATCTTTTAAATTCAGATTCAGAACAAATTTCAAATCGCTTAAGTGCCCAATACATTCCGGTAATTGATACGGGTGAAAATTTAGATTGGGTATGTTTTTGACATTCTGGACACCACATCATCGGTGGTTTAATATTTTTTTCTTTTCTAATTTGGTTGAGTTTTGTATTCAATTCCGAAACTAGAAATAATTGTTCCGAAATGGATAATGAATCATTCCATTTCTCCTTCAGAAGAAGTTTTAATTCCTCAAACCATACGGTATGACTTTGACCTATAGGCATTTTACAAAATTAATTCATTGTCTGACTCCTATGACGGCAAATTTGGATTCTTTTCTAACTCTTTCATTTCCTCGTGAGTAAGCCCATATGGAACGCCATTCTCTGTGAAACCAATTATAAACCCAATATTACCATCACTTTTGAATAGGAGATCATTTTCAGAAAATGCCGCTTTTCTCTCTTTATTTTTAATCTTTCGTTTTTTACTCATGGTTTTTAAACATAAGGCCTAACGTCTGTGTAACCACACCAGGTTGTGTTATATCATCCTTGGACATGATTGATGGTAAGGTTATACATCCAATAAGTGTAGGTAACCAAACCTGAATCTTTCCAAGGATTATTGTTATCTAACTTGCCTGGTTTCATGGCATTAAAATTAAGTGATTTATATCAGATATCCAAATTATCCAAAGGACTTTTTATATTTTCCAGCCCTTTCTTTGTGATATGTGTATAAATCTCCGTCGTTTTAGGGCTTTGATGACCCAAAAGTGCCTGTATATATCTTAAATCAGTGCCCCTCTCCAGTAAATGAGTCGCAAAACTATGCCGTAAAGTATGGACCGTCGCTCTTTTATTGATTTTTGCATGCTCCAAAGCAGCCCTGAAAACTTTCTGAATGCTCTGCTCACTGTATTGACCCCCAAACTGACCTTCGAATAACCACTCCTTCGGCCGGTATTCTTTGAAATACTCACGCAGTAAAATGAGAATTTTTATCGATAACAAGGAAATCCTGTCCTTTTTACCTTTTCCCTGCCTGATTACGATCACCATTCGACCGGAATCTATCTCATTGATCCTTAAATTGATCAACTCACCGATTCTCATACCCGAAGAATAAATCAACGAGATGATTGTCCGATGCTTTAAATTTTGGATGCTTCTAATCAATGATCCTACTTCCTCTTCACTTAAAACATTCGGTAATTTTAATTCCCTCCTGGGGCGTTGGATATAGTAACTCCTCACCGGCCTCCCCAATACTTGCTCATAGTAAAACTTGATGGCATTGATCGCCTGGTTCTGGTACGACATTGAAACATCTTTCTCCTCGATGAGATACAACAAAAATTCCCGGATCTCTTCTTCCGAAATTTTTAAAGGATCCTTTCCTTTATAAAATTCTAAAAACCCTGACAGCATGGCTTTATATGTTCTTATCGTGTTTTGACTGTAATTCTTCAAAGTCAGCGTCTTGATAAACTCCTCCGGCACTATACTTCTTACAGTCTTACCGTCCTCCCGTCCTATAGTCCTCCCGTCCTCCCACCCTGCAGTCTTATCTTCCTTAAACACCAGTTTCCCCTCAAACCTTTTATTCAGTTTTTCCATAGGTCCCGCCAGCAACGATATATGCCAGCATTTTTCATTTGGATCCCACCGTGCACCAGGAATAGTCTTCACCAGGTCGATGATCTCACGATCGTAAGGGAAATGCAGCTTCAACCTATCTTTCCCTTCAATTTGGCCTTTTGTAATTTCGATGTTTTTCATTTTCTATAAGATATTTTTAAATCAACTTTTTGGTACTGTTTTGTGTTTTTGTGTGTTGGTGGCAAAAAAGGATACTGCCACCAAGGCATTTTCTTTTTATGTTAATCCGGAAAAAAGAAAAATATACCCGATTCACCCTCATTATGGTAGTGAGTTTTTGACTCTAATTTCTTTTCCCTAAATCTTATTCAATTGCATCTGATAAATTATTATTTTTACTATAACTACCTGGTGACTACTTAATGACCACTATCTGACAACCTTATGACCACTTTATGACCACTTTATGACTACCTAATAACCAATAACCAATAATCAATCTTATGGAAAGAAAGGAAATCAACCGGAGACAGTTCATCGGAACCACTGCAACTGCAGTTGCCGGTTTTACAATTTTGCCCAGTTTTGGGATCAAAGGTATGTGGAGAAAATCCCCCAGCGATCTATTAAACATTGCCGGGATCGGGGTTGGCGGTGTGGGTGCGACTAATATCGATAATTGCATCGGGGAGAATATCGTTGCCCTTTGCGATGTTGATTGGGCCTATGCTAAAGGGACGTTTGAGAAGTACCCGAATGCCCGGGTTTACAAAGATTACAGGAAGATGTTCGATGAGATGTATGGCCAGATCGATGCCGTCGTCATTGCCACACCCGATCATACCCATGCGATGATTGCAGCTGAAGCTATGCGCCGCGGCCTGCATGTGTACCTTCAAAAACCGCTGACCTACTCTGTTTCTGAATCGCGCCTGCTTACCCAATTGGCAAGGGAATACAAAGTTGCCACGCAAATGGGCAACCAGGGCAATTCCGACGAAGGGATCAGGCAGGTTTGTGAATGGATCTGGGATGGCGCCATCGGTGAAATACAGGAAGCTCATGCCTGGACTAACCGCCCGATCTGGCCGCAGGGCCTTGAGCGGCCGCTTGACGAGCCGCCTGTCCCGCCAACCCTGGAATGGGACCTGTTCCTCGGCCCGGCCCCGTTGCGTCCGTATAACCCGGCTTACCATCCCTGGAACTGGCGCGCCTGGTGGGACTTCGGCACAGGCGCACTCGGCGATATGGGCTGCCATATTTTCGACCCTGTCTTTAAAGCATTAAAATTGGGTAACCCGACTTTTCTTTACGGCAGCTCCACACAGGTGAATACGGAAAGTGCGCCTAAAGCCTCGATAGTCCATTACGAATTTCCGGACCGTGGGGAATACAAAAATCTGAAACTGGTTCCGGTCAAAGTGTCCTGGTTTGATGGCGGCCTGCTGCCTCCGCGCCCTGCAGAGCTGAAAGACGGCGAACCCATGGGCGACTGGAGTGGCGGATGCCTCTTTACCGGCTCAAAAGGCAAACTGCTTTGCGATTCCTATGGCCTTAACCCGCGTCTGCTGCCTGAAGAACTCAACAATAGCTATAAAAGGCCTGATCCTTACCTGAGAAGGATAGAATATGCCATGGAAGGCGGACATGAGAAAGACTGGCTGCGAGCCTGCAAGGAAAGCCCCGACAGCCGTGTCGAAACCAGTTCGAATTTCGATTATGCAGGACCGATGAACGAAGTAGTGGTCATGGGAAATCTCGCTATACGCCTGCAGGACCTTAAAAGAAAACTACAGTGGGATGCAGAGAAAATGATGATACCCAATATTTCAGATGAAGATGAGATCCGGGTGGTTACGACCGACAAGTTTACGGTTATCAACGGTCACCCTCATTTTGATACCAAATACGCTACCATCAAAGCCAAACCGGCGGCTGAGGAGTATATCAGGCGTACGTACAGGGAAGGGTGGAAGCTTTAGGAGGTTTAAGTTTTAAGTTTTAAGGTTTAAGTTGGGGACTTTTTTAATTATTAATTATTAATTTTTAATTTATTTCTACGTTATGAAAACAAAAATTATGATCTGCTTTATGGTAGCTTTTGCTCTGAACGGTTTCAGCCAGGAAGAAGGCTGGATCTCTATTTTCGATGGTAAGACGACTAATGGATGGAGAGGATATAACCAAAAGACATTCCCGGAAAAAGGATGGGAAGTGGTAGATGGTATGCTGCATGTGATCGGCACCAACCGCGGAGAGGCAGGGGGTGGGGGCGATATCCTGTTTGACAGGAAGTTCAGGAACTTTGAACTTTCACTGGAGTGGAAGGTTTCAGAAGGCGGTAACAGCGGCATCTTCTTCCTGGCCCAGGAAATCCCCGGCGAACCGGTTTGGAAGAATGCGCCGGAGATGCAGATACTTGATAATGAAAGGCACCCGGATGCCAAATTGGGAATTAACGGAAACCGTGCTGCAGGCTCTTTATACGACCTGATCCCGGGTAAATTCGAGGCAGTAAAACCTGCCGGCGAATGGAATCAGGTGAAAATCCTGGTATATAAAGGTACCGTCGTTCACTTTGTCAATGGCCAGCAGGTGCTGGAATGTCATCTCTGGACCGACGACTGGAAAGCCATGGTCGCTGCCAGCAAGTTTAAGGATTACCCGACTTTTTATAATACGGCAGAAGAGGGTTATATCGTGCTGCAGGACCATGGGGATGATGTGTGGTTCCGGAATATTAAAATTAAAGAGATGTAAAAAGATGAAAACCATTTTTAAAATTTCAATTATGATTTTGCTGCCTTTCTTTTTCGGTTCAAACTGCTCTTCGCAGGATAATAAAAGCGAATCAGGCCTGGTTGACCGCAAACCCGCCGTGGCCGGGCAGTTCTATGCTTCAAGCCCCAACACGCTCAAGTCAGATCTTTCAAAACTCTTCGCAAAAGCGCTGCCAAAACAATCAGGAGTGGTCCTTGCCCTCATCGCACCGCATGCCGGCTATGTCTTTTCCGGGGAAGTGGCTGCTACGAGCTTCAACCAGCTTGATCCGGATAAAAAGTACAATAACATTTTCATCCTGGCTTCCAGCCACCGGATGAGCTTTGAGGGTGCCTCCATCTATAACAAGGGTGATTATATTACCCCGCTTGGAAAAGTCAAAGTAAACCTTGACGTGGCTAACCAGTTACTTAATGACTACCCGGTATTCAATTCCAAAGCTGAAGCCCATATCAGTGAGCATAGTCTTGAGGTGCAGCTTCCTTTTCTCCAATATAGGCTTAAGCAGGATTTTCAAATCATTCCAATCATTTTGGGAACTCAATCGCCATCGACTTCAAAAAAGATCGCTGAGGCCCTGAAACCGTTTCTGAATGAGAAAAACCTTTTCGTGATCAGTTCCGATTTCTCCCATTATCCATCCTATGAAGATGCCTGCCTGGTCGATAAAATAACGGCAACGGCCATCACCATGAATTCGCCCGATATCCTGCTGAAGACCCTGGAGGATAATGATGGCAAGGGCATTGATAACCTGGCAACAAGCCTGTGTGGTTGGACATCGGTGTTGAGCCTGCTTTATATGACTGAAGGAAGGCAGGACCTGACATACAAAGCAATAGAATACCAAAATTCTGGAGATTCAAAGATTTATGGCGATACAGATCGCGTGGTAGGATATTATTCCATCGTGGTTGAAAAAAAAAGCTCTTCTAAAGATGATAAGGGATTCAGCCTGGATGATCAGGAAAAAGAAAAACTGCTTGATATCGCCCGACAGACAATGGAAGAATATGTTTCAAACGGGAAAATCCCTGTGATAGATGAGAAAACGCTTTCTCCCATACTTCGCCAGCCTTTCGGGGCTTTTGTGACGCTAAGGAAAGATGGTGACCTCAGGGGTTGCATCGGCAGATTTGAAGCTGTAGAGCCCCTGTATAAGGTGGTCCAGCAAATGGCCATCTCGGCTTCTACTCAGGATTCCCGTTTCCCGGAAGTGACACCAGCTGAGTTTGATAAAATCGATATCGAGATATCTGTCCTGACGCCGCTTAGAAAGATTAACTCCATTGATGAATTTCAATTGGGGAAACATGGTATTTACATGAAAAAAGGCTTTTCCACCGGTACTTTCCTGCCCCAGGTGGCCCAGGAAACAGGATGGACTACGGAGGAATTCCTTGGACACTGTGCCCGCGACAAAGCCCGTATTGGCTGGGACGGCTGGAAAGACGCCGAACTATATGTTTATGAGGCTTATGTATTTGGGGAAAAGGAATAAAAATAACTAGCGGGTGCAAATGGCTGTAAAAGGGCAGTAAGCGCAGTTTTCCGCATCTTCCGTTTGAACGAAGGGAATTTCAGGGTCGAGTATTTTTTCCAGCAAAGCTTTCAGCATTTCTTCAAATATTTTCATCGATTCTATATCGACTTCCTTTTCCTCCGGAAGTTTTACCTTCATAAACCCTTCACTGATCTTTCGCATCGTGATATTGCCCGTCTCTATCTTCTGATCTGAGTTTTCGTGATTCTTATAATAAAGATAGGCATATAGTAAAAGCTGGAATGCCTTTGCCATCTTTAGGTCACTGGTCAGCTTATCCCACGATTTAACCTTTAATTCATTGGACTGCACCGAGCCTGTTTTATAGTCAATTATCCTGATAGAATTCTCCCAGACATCAATCCTGTCGGTCTTTCCTTTGAGCTTAACCAATATTTCCTTGCCGGAAAGCTTGCAGCTAAGCAAACTATCGAAAAAACTCTCCAGGGAAATGATCTTTAATGATGCCGAAGGGTTATCGTTTGCCTGAAGGGCCTCTGCTTCCTGTTTAATGAACTGGTTGATAAGAAATAAAGATACTTTGAAGATAAGGTGGTTCTTCCCGTGATCGAGGTCACCTTCATGGTATTCTTCCGTGAAAGCATCCTTAAGGTATTTTTCTGTCTCTTTGATCCTTTCCAGCAATGAAGCCGGGTCAACAAATTTTCCCGTAAAAGGCTGGTAAACCTGTTGAAACACATGATGAATGGCGGTTCCCATGGTTTTTGACTCGATGGTCTCTTCTATGGTTTCCGCTTCCGATAACCCGAGCATTTCCTGGAAGTAAAATTGCAGGGAACATCTTATATAAAGATTAAGGGTGCTTGGGGAAAACCCCTTGTTTGCTTTATCCATCAGCCTGGCCATAATGACAGGTGTTTTGGCCATTGTAATCCCCTTATTTTCACCTGTTACCGGAGAGCTCGGGCTCAGGAGCTTTTCCTCAAAAAGAGTGTCGGGGTTATATTTCTTAAGTTCGTAACCTAACTGGGTGATAAAGCGGCTCTTTTCCCCGCCCTTCATCTGGTCGCCTTCGGTATCGTAAAGCAGGAATATTCTCCTGGCACGCTGGATCATCCGGTAAAAATGGTATGCGAAGACAGAATCTTTCTGCTGATATGTCGGAAGGCCAAACACGATTTTTATATCAAAAGGAATAAATGAATTCGGTGTCCGTCCGGACGGAAGGATGCCTTCATTCACAGAAAGCACGATAAGGTTTTCAAAGTCGATGGCACGGGTTTCCAATACACCCATCACTTGCAGCCCCTGCAGCGGTTCGCCGCTGAAGGGCAACCTGCTGGCATCCAATATCTGGAATAATATTTTGTGAAGTGTTTGCAGCGTCAGGATGAAAGGATAAGTTTCCATCATAGTCCTGCATCGTTTGATAATTTTGGAAAGATGGAAAAGATATTCCAGGTCCACCTGCTGATCGGCTGCCTGGACCTGCCCACCGGCTATCATCCGGTTACGGATCAGTTCCAGTATTCTTATCGTCCCGTCCAATGCCTGCAAAGGGGTTTCCCAGATAGAGAAAAGATTTTCAAGCAGGTTATTCAGTTCAGTTTCATTACCAGTCGATAAACGCCGTATTTCTTCTGGAGTCAGGAATACACGGTTTTTCTCCCTGATGGATTTAATGATCTTTTCTAAGGAGATTTCTTTGGATTGATCAGGAGGCTCAAATAATAACAGATAGGGATGTGCCAGGATTTTCAGAACATCTTTGACGTAAAATGACTTTGAAGCGTTTTTTCGCTGTTCGGCAAACTTCTCCGCGTTTTCCTGCATCTGGAAGAGCAGGCTGGCCAGGTGATAAAGATGGGTGTATTTAAATGGATAACCCATGGTGACATTGACGGGCCCTAAATCTTCAGGTAAAGAATACAGGACCGGAAGAAGCAGTTTTTCATCGGCAAGCACCAGGGCTGTCTTGTCAGGTGCCTCTACTTCCGATCTGAGCAAATTGACGATCTGGCTTGCCTTTATAGCCTGTCCCATGCTCCTGGGGATCCCAGAAACGCTGATCTCCTTTTTCATCAGTCTGAAATCATTTTCAACCCATTTCACCGGATCAGCAGGCCATTTGCCAAGATAATTCCGGATAAATTCCCCGGCTTCCTGCCCATGGTCTTTGATATAATATTCATCGGCATCCCAGAAAATCTCGGCCAGATTTTGATGCAGCAAATGATCGATGATTTTTTCCTCAGCACCTGAAAGAGCATTCAAACCCGCAAAAAATATTTTCTGCCATGGAAAATTACCTGCAAATTCTTTAATATTTGTAGCTGCAATCCGGTATGCCAGCCCCTGGTAAACAAGATTTTTTTCAGTTAACCGTTCATGAAGCCGGTTATAATAATCCAGGAAAGAATGATAAAACTCAAGATAACTTTTCTCATGATCTGTCAGGGGGCTTTCGCCAAGGTTCCAGACTGATAAGGCACGCGCTTCACTAAGAAAGTTGAAGATCTTATCCGGCTCAACCAGGTACTGGTCGATTTCATCGAAATCCTGTAGCAGTACCTGCCCCCAATCGGCAAAAACTTCGAAATCCTGTGCATTTGCGCCGTGGATTTCTTTATGGACATGGTAAAATTCGAATAGCAGACCGGCAGGATCGATGATCTGCAGGCCGGAAATGGAAGTTATAAAGTCTTCAACAGAAAATGTCTGTGGCGACCATGCCGTTCTTTTCAGCTCCCGGGCAAGGTATTTCTTCAGGTAAAGGCCTGCCCGCCGGTTCGGTAAAACCACGCAAAGCTGCCGGGGGTCATCGCCGTAGCGGGCTGCAATTTCTTCGGCCAACCGTTGAAGAAATGGTTTCATAGCTGTGCCTTATATTCCGGATGATCTGTCAGAAACATTGAAACAACAGCCAGTTGGTCTGGCTTTCCAAGGTCAAACCAGGTCTGTCCGGGCTGAAGATATCCATAAATTGACTTTGTTTTTGTTAACTTCAGGTAAGTATCGATGATGGAAAACCTTCCTTCTTCTTCCATCAGCCTGAATATTTCCGGGTTGATAATATGAATCCCGTTGAAAGCCAATGGCCGTGCCTGTTGAATCGAATCCCCGGCCCAACGGATTTCTCCGGAAGATGAATCCGTCCAGCCCCTTAATTTTAAAATATCATCAAATAATAAATAGCGCCGCGTCTGGCGTTCACTGACGGAAAGAGTGGCCACGCCTCCTCTCTTAAAATGTTCAGAAAGTAAAGCTTGAAGACTGATATCACTGATCACGTCTACGTTATGGACCAGGAAAGGTTCCTGCCCATCAAGGAACCACCGGGCTTTCAGGATGGCACCGCCGGTATCGAGCAATTGGCCGCTTTCATCGGAAATCGAAATGTTTGCTCCCTGAAATTGGTGCCGGTTTAAAAATTCCTTGATCATGCCGGCATGATGGTGCACATTGACGATGATATCGGTAAATCCATCCCTGGCCAGCTTCCGGATGGCGATTTCCAGCAGGGTGACCCCATTGATGCTGACCAGCGCTTTAGGGGTGTTGGCTGTCAGTGGCATCAGGCGGGTACCCATTCCGGCTGCCAGGATTAATGCTTTCAATGCAGGTTCAGATTTTTTTTAGGTTTACAAAGATTTTTCTCTTTTTCTGCCTGTGCACCGCAGGTTTTGCACTCATAGTCAGCTTTTCTGCCGAGCTTGGCTATGGTCTTCAAATCTTCTTCTTTACAAATCTTTTTCCCCATCTCACTAAAATAGTCAATAATAATTAAAACTGAGCTTATTCCGAAAAGTCTTTTTTGCCACTAAAGCACCAAAACACTAAATTTCACGAAAGTTTATTTTGATTTATATATTCTGTGGGATTTGGTGTTTTTGTGTTTTTGTGGCTTTAATTGATTTTATCTTTTAAATTTTTGTAACCCATCCAACATCTTATGAGCAATTTCAATACTTATCTGAGGATATTTTTGTTTCAACCGAGATGCCAGCGATTCCGCGCAATACACCGACCGGTGCTGCCCGCCCGTACAGCCGAAACTTACCATCAGTCTGCTGAACCCGCGTCCAGTATAATTTTCAACGGATTGACTCACCAGTTTTTCCGCACCCTTCAGAAAATCAATAACTTCAGGAGAATTTCTAAGGTAATCGATGATGATCTTTTCCTTGCCGTTGAATACCCTGTAACGTTCTTCCCGTCCCGGATTCGGCAGAGCCCTGCAATCAAATACAAAACCTCCGCCATGCCCGCTCAGATCGTCCGGAATGCCATGCTTGTAAGAGAAACTGTTAATTAAGACTGTAAATTTTCCTGCCATAGACTGTACATCGACTTTCTGATATTTTTCAAGTCCTGCCAACGATTTAATAGCTGGTAATAATTCCGGCAAATTCAATTGGAGATCAACATGAGTGAGCCACCAATCAAGGTTCTTCAACGCGAAAGGAATGCTTGAAAGAAAATGCAGCTTCTTTTCTATTAAACCCCTGAAGCCATAAGCACCCAGTACCTGGAGCAAACGGATCAGGACAAAGCCGTAATACTGCTTTTTGAATGTTGCCTGATCTGTTCTGACAAAAGGTGAAAGCTCTGAAAAATAAAAATCGAGCAATTCTTCCCTCAAAGGAAATGGCAAATCCGCTTTGACCTGGAAAAGCAATGACGCAATGTCATATTGCAGCGGCCCTCTCCGGCCGCCCTGATAATCAATGAAATAAGGTATACCGCCTTTTACCAGGATGTTCCTTGACTGGAAATCGCGGTACATAAAGTAATCAGATTCTGCATTGTTCAGGTAATTCACCAGTGTGTCGAAATCATCCTCCAGTTTTCCTTCATGAAAGGGTACATGCAATTTCAGAAAATAATACTTGAAGTAATTCAGGTCCCACTTCATTGAACGGGTATCGAATGATGAATGAGGGTAGCAATAATTATAATCAAGGCTTTTACCGGCTTTAACCTGAAAACGTACAAGTTCCCTGAGTGATTCCTGGTATAACCGGATAATTTCTTGCGGAATACCGGTGTCCGGAGGTTTATTTTCAAGGAGAGAAAACAAAGAGGTGTCGCCCAGGTCTTCTATTAAATAGATATTATTTTCAGGGTCAAAACTATAGATTGATGGAACATGAAGGCCGTTTGTAAGAAAGTGCCTTGTGAAATGCAGAAAAGCGCTGTTTTCCTCCTTTACCGGGTTCCAGACACCAATGGCGCTTACACCTTGATATTTTAACCGAAAATACCTTCTTTCAGAACCCGATGGCGGTATAACTGTAACATTGTCAGGAAAATTTCCTGACCACTGTTTGAAAAGTTCTTTTAGGTTTTCAAGGTCTGACTTCACAATAATGGGCTATATTAAGGCAAAAGTAACAATTATATCCGTGGAAGGTTTTACTGTTGTAAGAGGATGCTCGAAAAATAAACTTATATTTGCCGAATGATAACTCAAGTCGGATTAACTTATAAACATTACACAGTATGGGCAAATCAGCCGTTGATATCCTGAAAGAAGCGATCTTGCTGGAGCGTCGGGGGAAAGCATTTTACACGACAGCAGCAAGGCAGACAGAAAGCGAAGCCGCACGAAAGATTTTCGAAATGATGGCTGCAGAAGAAGATGAACACATCAACTTTCTTTCCAGGCAATTTGCTCATTATGAAAAGAATAAGGCATTCATGAAAGTTGATGAAATAGCTGATACAGACGAGGCGACAGTGATGGCAATTTTGTCTGAAGAAATAAAAACACAGGTCAATGCTGCTGGCTATGAGGCCGCAGCTATCTCAGCCGCCATGGATTTTGAAACAAGGGCTGTCCAGATTTATTCCGATCGTGCCGGATCAGCTACCGACCCTAATGAAAAAAAGATGTACCAGATGCTGGCTGATTGGGAAAAAGGCCATCACTTCTGGCTCCATAAGATCGATGAAGATCTGAAGGAACAAGTATGGTACGATAATAATTTCTGGCCTTTCTAAAAATATAATTATGAGTTCAGCAAAACTTGATTTCGAATCAAAACTAATTCACGCTGGCGGTTTTGAAGATGCATTAGGTAGTGCAGTCACACCGATTTACCAGGCTTCTACCTTTAAATTCAGGAATGCCGACCATGGAGCACAGTGTTTCACGGGCGAAAGTGACGGCTACATTTATACCCGGCTGGCTAACCCAACGATCAGGGAGCTGGAAAAAACAATGGCTGAACTTGAAAACGGATTTGGTGGCATTGCCACTTCTTCAGGGATGGGAGCAGTGAATACTGTTTACATGGCTTACCTTGGCCAGGGCTCACACATCATCTGTCACGAAGCCGTTTACGGGCCCTCCAGGATTATCCTGGAAACAATATATAGCCGCTTTGGAGTTGAATATTCCATGGTAGATACGACAAATATTGAAAATGTCCGGAAAGCTTTCCGACCAAATACGCGCCTGCTATATACCGAAACTCCCGCCAATCCAACCATGGGGATCAGTGACCTTGCCGCGCTGGCCGAACTGGCGCATGAGCATGGAGTCCCTCTCGTGGTCGACAATACATTCTGCAGTCCCTACCTGCAAAGTCCGCTCGATCTTGGCGCTGATATCGTGCTGCATTCTATGACGAAATTCATCAACGGGCATGCTGACGTTGTTGCCGGGATACTGGTGGCAAAAAATGAAGCTGATTACAAGAAATTAAGGGGTATGATGACCAATCTGGGTTGTAATATGGACCCGCACCAGGCTTTTTTGACCCGTCGGGGACTGAAAACCCTGGCCATCCGGATAGACCGGGCGCAGGAAAGCTCTGTTGTTATTGCCGAATTTCTTGAAAATCATCCAAAGGTTGCATGGGTCAAATATCCGGGCCTGAAATCACATCCGCAATATGAGCTTGGACTGAGGCAAATGAAGGGACCTGGCGCTATGATCAGTTTCGAATTGAAAGGCGGACTGGAAGCAGGCAAGGTGCTGATGAACAATGTTCACCTCATGTTGCTGGCCGTTTCGCTTGGAGGTATTGAAACCCTGATCCAGCACCCGGCTTCCATGACCCATTCTAAAATGAATATCGACGACAGGCACCATGCCGGCATTACCGATGGGCTTGTCAGGCTTTCAGTCGGAATCGAAAAAATAACCGATATTATCCACGATCTGGAACAGGCACTTGCAAAAATCCCATAAGACTTCCTGGTTTTTCAACAAACCTATTTTTTCATCATATTTTTTAAGCTTTTAAATAAATGCTATTTTTGCAATCCTTTAAAAATTGCTGAACCAATCCCGAAGTAAAATCCGGGAATACATCTGATACTAATAAAATAAAAGTTAACCTGATCTCAATCTGTTTGCGGTTTAAGCCGCCGGAGATGAGAATACTAAAAAGTAATAATTATTACGACTATGGCGAAAAAAAACCTTACCGCTGATACTAATCAGCCGGAGCCCCAGGAGAACATTGATAATGTTATTGAAACATCAGCTGGTATTGAAGCTGAAATCCAGAAGCAGGAAAAACCTTTTGCAGAAGAGCCCATTGCAGAAGAGCCTGTTGCAGTTGAGTTAGTACCAGAACCGTCTGTAGCAGAAGAACCAGTGGCAGAAGATCATGTTAAAGAGAAACCTGTTAAAGAGAAACCTGTTAAAGAGAAACCTGTTAAAGAGCAAATCGTTCCAAAAAGCTCTGTAATAACGGAAATTCCTGAATTGGCTGCTTCCCTTGTGGGTCATGCGGAAGATGCTGAGCATCATCCTGAAATCCATGCAGATGCTGCACTTTTACTGGAGATCAATGAGCTGGAAGTTGTCACAGCCGAAGCCGAGTTAGAAGAAGAGGACGAAGAGGGAGCTGAATTTCACGAGGAAATCGTTGAAAAATACGATACTTATGACCGTGAAAAACTGGTTGAGATACTGGAAGAAACTGTCAAAGAAGAAAACATCCTGAAGATCAAGACAAGGGTGGCTTTGATAAAGGTCGCTTTCCTGAGGCTTTCGAAGGAATACCGTCAGCTTATGCTGGATAATCATCTCAAAGTTGGGGGAATCAGGGAAAACTATACGCCTGCATCAGATGTACTGGTGGAAAAATTTAACCATGTCTTTGAAACTTATAAGAAAAACAAGATAAAATTCAATGAGCAGCAAGAAGTGGTCAAGCTGCGAAACCTTGATGCCAAGAAAGCCATCCTTGATGAGTTGAAAGAATTGATCAACTCTGAGGAAACCCTGAAAAAGACTTATGACCAGTTTAAAGATTTGCAGGTCAAATGGAAAGAAATCGGCCTGGTCCCTTCCACAGAGATCAATAATTTATGGCAGAATTATCACTTCCTGGTTGAGAAGTTCTTTGATAAAGTAAAAATCAGCAAAGAACTCAGGGACCTTGACCTGAAAAAGAACCTGGAGAGAAAGATGGAATTATGCGAAAAGGCCGAGGAACTCCTTATCGAACCTTCTGTTGTAAGGTCTTTCCAGCAATTACAGAAATATCATGAAGAGTGGAAAGAGATAGGCCCTGTTCCCCAGGACAAAAGGGATGAGATTTGGGAACGATTTAAAACGACTACCGATAAGATTAACGAAAGAAGAAGGGAGCACTATACCAGCCTTTCCAAAGACCAGGATACTAACCTCCTGGCGAAAACCGCCCTCTGTGAAAAAGCAGAGCAGCTTGCCTCCATGGAAATCGATAACCTGAAGGAATGGCAGAACAAGACCCGGGAGGTCAATGAACTTTTTAAAGTATGGAAAACCATTGGCCCGGCACCAAAGAAAGAAAATGACGAAATCTGGGAAAAATTCAAAACATACCTAAACGGTTTCTTTGCTAATAAAAAAGAATTCTTTTCCAGGATTAAGCAAGAGCAGCTGAATAATTTCAATATAAAGCTGGATATTGTTAAACAGGCCGAAGCCCTTAAAGACAGTACAGATTGGAGGATAACCACACAGGAACTTATCAACCTCCAGAAAGAATGGAAAAATATCGGGCCCGTACCCAGGAAACATTCGGATAAAATCTGGAAAAGATTCCGGGCAGCCTGTGATGAATTTTTCAATAATAAATCCAAGTTTTTCTCGACTGTAGTTGAATCAGAGAAGGAAAATCTGGGAAAAAAGCTGGATCTTATCCAAAGGATAGAAACATGGGAAGCTGGTAAAGATAAATCAGCTAACCTGGAAACACTCAAGGGTTTCCAACGGGAATTTACCGAGATAGGCCATGTCCCGATCAAGGATAAAAATAAGGTCCATGATGCCTTCCGCCTGGCTATTAACAAACGTCTCGATGAGCTGAAAATCAGTTCTTACGAAATCAGACCGAATATGGAATACCGTTCGCGGCAGGAGACATCCCACGAGGATTCAGGTGACAGCAGATATCAGCGCAGGGACGGCAATGACTGGGGCTCATTAAGTACCAAGGTCAGTAAACTAAGGGAAGAAATTCTCCTTTGGGAAAATAATATCGGCTTTTTAGCTCATTCGAAAAAGGCAGACCTGCTGAAACAGGAGTTTGAGAAAAAAATCCAGGATGCCAAGGGTGAACTGGCCCAATTAGAAGCAAAGTTGAAAAACATGCAGGAGTGATTTTTTTTATGAATGCCTGGTAATACTTTTGGATATTTATTCCGACTCACTACTTTCGGGGAGTCACACGGGGTTGCGATCGGTGGGGTAATCGATGGCTGCCCGGCCGGAATTTCGATTGATTTTGAGTTTATTCAACAGGAACTGAACCGCAGAAAGCCTGTTTATCCCGGATCAACCGCGCGAAAAGAACCCGACTTGGTTGAGTTTCTTTCAGGAATACTCAATGGCAAAACCCTGGGAACACCAATTGGTTTTCTTGTTAAAAACCTTGCCGGACAATCCTCTGATTATGATGATCTATCCCTGTTATACCGTCCTTCCCATGCAGATTATACATATGAGAAGAAATACGGAGTCCCCGTCTGTAATGGGGGCGGAAGGGCTTCCGGCAGGGAAACAGTTGCAAGGGTCGTTGCCGGGGCCATCGCCAAATTGTTGCTGAAGGGCTCAAATATTGAGATCAGGGCCTTTATTACCCAGGTTGGGAACATTATAGCCGATGCAGACATAAACAGCGCAATTATGTCAGGAAGTTTACGTTCACCGTTGGGATTTATTGATGAGCATATGGAGCAAAGGGTCGTTCCGCTGATCGCGGAAGCAGAGAAAAGTGGCGATACCCTTGGCGGGATCATTACCTGTGTGATCAAAGGCACTCCTCCCGGCCTCGGTGAACCGGTATTTGACAAATTACAGGCCGACCTGGCAAAAGCTATGTTAAGCATAGGCTCAGCCAAGGCTTTTGAATATGGACTTGGATTCCGGGCAGCTTTATGGAGAGGATCTGACTACAATGACCAGTTAACTGGCAAAGATGGAAAGGTCACTTTTCTGACTAATCATGATGGCGGCATCCAGGGAGGAATATCAAATGGCGAAGATATTATGTTCCGTATAGGGTTTAAGCCGGTGCCATCGGTGAAAATGCCTCAGTCTACGGTTAACCAAAGGGGCGAACCGGCAATGATCAAAATTGGCGGCAGGCACGATACCTGCCATGTTCCACGCCTTGTTGTAATAGTTGAATCAATGGCCGCACTCGTCCTGGCCGACCATCTTCTCAGAAATTCAACATACTAATGATTATTAATTGAATAACCACCGGATGCCGATCTGAGCCTGCCATCTGGCGCTCATAAGACCTGCATCGTCGATGCTCCATATTTCGCCCTTGGGTTTAGTGAAGGAGAAGTTCGGTGTAGTGCCGTCTTCCTGGAATCCTTCAAACTTAACCAATGGATAATTGTTGTAGTATCCTGAAACATAATACATTCTTCCCCATTCATTATTCAGCATATTGGTGAAGTTGAAAATGTCGAAGGTGAATTGCAAGGTATTCCTTTTGTCTTTTACATTGATATAGAAATCCTGGGCAAAATGTAGGTCAATAATGTTCTGGAAAGGAGCGCGTGAACTATTTCTTTCTGCATATTCACCGCGACGGGTACTAAGATAATCGTCTCCTTCAATGAAAGCATTCAGGTCATCCCATTGTTGTGCAGCAGATAAGGTAATATTTCCTTCACTGTCCATTTTGTCAATCAGGTTGATGTCAGTCTGGTCAACCGGAACATACATCAGTTCAAGGCTCTGATTATCCTCTCCCAGGAACTTAGTGCTGCCGTCAGCGTAGCCATAGGCATACCTTTGGCCGGATTGCCCGTTATAGTACAGGCCAATCGTGGTTCCCAGGAACTTCGCGTATTCGACCTTATAGGACAAGAAAGCCACTACCCTTGAACCCAGGTCAAAGTCAGAAATAGCCAGGTCGATGTCATTCTTACCCCTGACATTGGGAACACGCCACTGTGATGAATTCTGTGAAGAAATCCCATCATTCATTGACTTGGTATGTCCGTATGTGTAAGCAAGAAAAGCTGATAAACCGTGGAAATCGTCTTTCTGCAATTGAGCCGTGAAGTTATAGGAGTAACCTTTGTTAGTATTGGTTCCGAAAATAAAATCCGTGTATTTAGCGCTTCCTATATTAACCTTTGTATACAGAGGCCTGTCATCACCCGTCCCGGTGAGGTTGCCCGATTGCATATAACGGTAGTTATAATACAGCACATTGTTAAGGGTTTTAGTATAGGTGACTTCTAATGTTCCAACGATTCCCCAGGGGAGTTTCTGATCGATGGCCAGGCTTCCGCGAAGTACCTGCGGGAATTTGAAATTCTTGGCAAACAGGTCAACCTGTCCGGAAGGTGCTGTTGGCGGAACGGAGGGTTGATTCTCCCAATCGGGATTGAATAATAAAACAGTACTGTCTGGATTTTCGGGATCTAAAGTAACTCTCATGCCTCCAGTGGTTACACCGTTGTTGGTGTAGGAACCGCCCGGCCATACAAACGGGATGCGGCTGGTGAATATACCTGCTCCACCACGAACCTGGGTCTTTTTGTCCCCATTGACATCCCAGTTAAATCCAACCCGTGGTGAAAACATCAGTTTCGGGCTGGGCATCTGACCGGTTTTTGCTCCCATAAGATCATACCCGGCTTCTTCGATAAGGGGAATCATGTTTGTATTGAAATCTTCATTGACAGGTGACTGATCCAGGAACATCGGAACATCGAGGCGCAGTCCGATCGTGGTGTTGAACTTGTCAGACCACTCGGTTTCCCACTGGCCGTAAACGCCAATCTGCATGGCATTAAAGTCGGCGGCAGCTTTTGAGCCGTCTCCGGTAACATCATCAACCGCGGAGAATGTCCTGTCATATTGAAATGCCAGGTCACCGTTTATGAAAGCAGCCAGGTTATCATATTGGTATGAGCCGAAATTCTGGCGAACAAACAGGTTGTACATCTTGTAAAACTCGTTGTGCGTGCCAATCGTGAAAGTATGTTTGCCTTTGTAGATTTCGAAATTATCAGTGAGTGTGATAATGTCCTGACTGAGGTAATTAGCAGTGGAGAATTCTTCGCTGCCGAAATAAATATTCCTGGTCCCGTCTTTAATCCTGACATAGGGGAAATTTGCTTCCATCGGATCACGGTCATCCACCACGAAAGTGAGACCGATGATGAGATCATTGGAATATTTATTGCTGAAAATGCTTTTTAATTCGAGTGCAGTGGAGTTGGTTTTCGAAGGGAAATCAATCCCTGCATTGGAGTAATAGACGTTAGTGCTTGAAGGAGCCCCCGGAGTGACCTGTTCAGCTTTGGTGTACTGATGACGCAGGGTAAGCTTGTGTTTTTGGCTGATGTTCCAGTCGATGCGGGCAAAAAGTTTCAATCCGTCGAGAGTTCGCTCACCTCCGGTATAACTACCAGGATCATAACCGTAATTATTTTTGACAAAATCAGTAAGTCCGTTTAGTTCCTCAGTTGTTACATCTCCACCGTAAGTGGTGAAATCGAAAGGTTGAGGGGTTTCATCCTGTTGTATTTCAACATTAGCGAAGAAGAAGAGCTTATCTTTGATGATCGGGCCACCTAGTCTGAAACCGTAAGTGTTTGAACTGAAATTAGCCAGTTTTTCCCTTTCCAGATCTAAATTGTCAGTAGGTGTTTTACCGGCCAGGCCTTCATTCCTCATATAATAATAAGCTGAACCGGAGAATTCATTGGTCCCTCTGCGTGTCACGGCGTTAATACCAGCACCGGCAAAACCACCCTGTTTAATATCATAAGGTGCAATAGAAATGGTGAACTGGTCGATGATGTCCATACTGAAGGGTGAGATACCGGTTTGTCCGCCGTTGGTTCCGCTTTCGGCAAGACCATAAACATCGTTGTTAACGGCACCGTCAATAAAAATTGCATTATAGCGGTTGTTCATACCACCGACTTCCAACCCACCGTTAGTAGTTACTTTCGCCTGTGGTGTCAGTCTGGTAAAATCTGTAATATTTCTGCCAAGAGTAGGCATCCGGCTCATACTTTCATTGCTGATATTTGTCTGGGTACCGGTACGGTTTCCATCGAAAATATCATTTTGAACACCGAGGATTTCCACATCCTTTAATGTTGTTGCTGATTCGCTGAGTTTTACATCCAGCTTTAGAGTTTGCCCAAGGTTCAGGTAAATGTCTGGTTGGGTAAAGGATTGGAAACCAACAAAAGTAACGGTGAGCTTGTAAGGCCCTCCCGGGTTCATGTTCGGCAAACGAAACAGACCTTTGTCGTCACTGATCGTTCCATACTGTGCACCGGTCCCGGTTTCAACTGCGAGAATAGTAGCACCGGTAAGAGTAGCTCCATTGTTATCCGTAACCTTTCCGTTAAGGCCTGCAGTGGTCGTACCCTGTGCAAATAAACCGGCAGCAGTTAAAAAAAATGACGCCATCATAAGTAATTTGTAAATCTTTTTCATAGCCTTATTAGGTTAAATTTAGAAAATTCAATTGAGGCAAAATTAGGGAAAGATGAAACTTCTTTTGTTAAAATAAAGTTAATAAAAAATTAAAGATTCATGATGGCATCCAGGCAAATATTTGATTATCAATAACTAAATGAATATGATGTTGCTAACAAATAAATCACTTGAAAAAAGTTGTATTTAGTTGAATTTTAACACAAATGGTGCGCTGAGCCTGCAATGTGGGTTAGGGTTATTTATTAAGTATCTCAATATTATTATCTCCAAAAACCAGTTTTAAAACCTGGTCTTTTCTCTCTTTTTTAAGTTCTATTTGAAGTACAACTTTAGCTATCGCATCTTCAGATTGTGTTAATCCTACCGGGGCCCATTTTTCAGGATATGTGATAAGGCTTATCACATCGATGCCGAGAATTATAGCAATTTGGTTTAACACCTTGTATGAAAGACCTCTTTTTCCTGCCTCAATCAAGCTGTAAGCGTTTTGAGTCATGCCCATTTTTTGCCCAATCCAATCTTGGCTTAACCCCTGTTTTGTCCTTAAATTGCGGATGTTGTCTAAAATGTCATTCATGGCTTTATTTTTTAAAACTGATTAGTTACAATTTAATAAATTGATTGATACATGTTTAAAAAAAAATGTGATAAAAAATCACATAATAGTTTGGATAATATCACAAAATGGTTTATCATTGCATGCATTATTGAAAGAGGTAAACCGTCCCTCATGTAAAGCACGGTTTTTATAAACTAATAATAGGAGATTAAAAAAATGGTAGAAAAGACTATCGGGTCATCCAGCCTCGTAGAGGTGATCGACCGTATCCTCGACAAAGGTATCGTAGTTGATGCATGGGTAAGAGTTTCATTGGTAGGTATCGAACTTCTTGCAATTGAAGCAAGGGTAGTGGTTGCCTCTGTTGAAACATACCTGAAGTATGCTGAAGCAATCGGATTAACTGCTAAAGCCGCATAAGGCACATTGCAGTTAAATAGTTATTCTTGCTAAAACATCCTTCCAGATCTAATACCCGAAAGCATGATTTACCAGGAATTTCTCTTTTCTCGCAGAATTTCGCTTTTCTCCCAAGGTAAAATCGAAACAAATACATTATATATATGAATACCCCCCGGCCTGAATTAAATATAGATGGTTTTTTTGACAACATTATAACATCCTACGAAACCCGGATTCAAAAAATTCAAACTGTCTTCCAATCATCAGAAAACATTACGGAATCATCCCACTCCCTGTTCGATAATATCCATAGTTCCTTAAACAATCTTAAAAAGGAAAGAGACATTTTAAATACCAGGCTTTGCGAAACCCTGGCAAAAAATGGTTCCCTGCGTAAAAAAGATTACAATACGATGATGGCAGGCATTCTCGGCGCACTCGATGAAAAGGAAAGAGAAGCCGAAAGACAGTTTTTGAACTTTATTGAAGCCCAGAAAGAGACTGCCCAATCGCTTAAAAATAGCCTTTTGGGTATCAAAGATATTACCTCACAAGACGCCAGCGAAAAAATTACCACTGTAAAAGAGCAACTTTCTCAGATTTCAAAACTGCAGGAAATGAGAAAGGAAACGGTAATGAAGACATTCATGGATTTTCAGCAAATGCATAACAGAATGATGGAATGCCTTGAAAATTTGCTTGAAAAAGGCGATCACATCCTGATACAGGATATAAAAAAGGTTAATGATCAAATAATTAAAGAAATCAACTAACTCAGTTAACCAAACATTTATTAAAATAGAAAAAATGGAAACAGATGATAAAAAAATGGCAATAGAAACAGGGAAGAAAAATTTTATTAAAAAAGTTCTTTCTTCATTCAAAACATTTCTGCAAAAATTATTGCATTCCTTAAAAAGGCGATCACATTCTGATAAAGGAGATAAAAAAGCTTAAAGATCAATAAAAAAAATCAACTAAAATATTAAACTAATCTTTAGTAAAAATAATTAGGAGGAAAAAAAATGGGACTATCATCAGAAATGAAAAATTTGAGTGAAGATATACTTGCTTCATTCAAAAATCGTATCAAAGAAAATGAAGAGCTTGTAAACGATGTGCAAAAAACCCTCGACGGATTTAGGAAGGATCATCAGGAAATGGCCGCTGTTTTAAACGCCAAAGCTGCGGCTCTGAGAAAAGGTCTTGCAACCGGGGAAAAAGAACGGCTGAATACCTTCAATGAATTAATGACCGGCATCCATCGCACGATCGCCTCCATCCAGAAAGAAGTGGTGGCAATTCAAACTTCCACCTTCAACATGATCAATGAATTCACAACCGACAGGGCACAAATGGCTGACGAGTTGAATAAATTCTTTGCACAGGGCAGGGCCGACAGGATGCAAAACGAAAAAAACAGGATAAAGGAATTTGATGCCCTCATGAATAACATCAACGACGAAATCAAAAGCATAAACGAAGAGGTTTTGAGCATCTTCAAAAATACCAACGATATGCTCGGAAAGTTTGAGAAGGAGCATCTGGAAATGTCGGCTGAGCTTAGAGCAGAACTGAGTAAAAACCTGGCTGAAAGAGTTGAATATACCAGAACCTTGCTGAATGGGTTTCAGAAAAGATTATCGGAAATCAGCAAAGAAAATCAAAAAATGGCTCAAAAGTTAAGAAAAGATCTTGCCAATGGCGGAGTAGAAAGACTTAACGATTACAATGATATAATGAAAGGAATCCATGTGGCAATTAAAGGAATCCGTAAAGAAGTAAAGGATATCCAAAAAGCCACTGCCGAAATGCTTGGTGAATTTTCACAAGGCAGAGGCCAGGCCTCGGCTGAGTGGAACAAGATGCAGGACGCCATTGCTCAATTAAGGGAAACAGGCTTTGTCAAGCCGTCTAAGGAGGCAGTAAAGAAAGTTGAAAAGAAAGAAGCAGTAAAGGAAGCCCCGGTTGAAGCAGTAAAGGAAACCCCGGTTGAAGTAGTAAAGGAAACCCCGGTTGAAGTAGTAAAGGAAACCCCGGTTGAAGTAGTAAAGGAAACCCCGGTTGAAGTAGTAAAGGAAACCCCGGTTGAAGTAGTAAAGGAAACCCCGGTTAAAGAAGAACCGGCTTTTACCTCATTTCAAGAAGAGCCAAAGACACTGGAAGAGAAAGTATTGGATTATATCAACAAGCATCCCAAGGGTGTGAGAATTTCGGAAATGGAACAACCTCTTAGCAAAACCAGAATGAAATTGGGGTTTATTGCCAAAAACTTACTGGATGAAGGAAAAGTACTGAAAATTAAAAACATTTACTACCCAAAAACCAGGCGTGAAAGATAGCGGATTCAAAATATGCATTTAATTATTAAGTTACTTATCTAAATTATCAAACAGAGAAGATCATGGCAAAAATAATCAGATGTGTATTTTGTAGTGGAACGGGAAAGGATCCCTTCGATTTACTCTCTCCAATATCACATTGCCTGGTTTGTAACGGCACGGGGCGGGTTGAAGTTGATGAACCCATGAAAAAATGTGTTTTTTGTTCGGGTACAGGTAAAAACCCGCTTGGAGCCAGGGTTCCGTGCATCGTATGTGGAGGCAAGGGAAATAATCACTGCGAAAGTAACACAAAATGTACGCAATGCAAAGGGACGGGAAAATCAAGCGATGGCCTGCCATGTACCCGTTGTGGAGGCAAAGGATTGAATTGACAATGGATTATACCCAATGAACAATGCCGGAAACAATATCAGGAAGAGTTTGCTGAAAAGCCAAGAAGCATTAAATAGGTTTAAAGCCAGGAAGGAAGCCTTTTTACTTGCAAAGGAACAGATAACAAAGGATATTGAGAAGGCAAGGAACATTTGGAAAAACACTTTGGAACAATTACCCAACCAGGAATTTAATCAATAATTCATTAACTCATCAACCAAACCTACCATGAGCAACAACAATGAAATGAACACCGTACTTGAACTAAGGCCAATGTCTAATTTTGTTGAAACTGATTACATTAAAGACATTACAAGCCGTGGCCTTACCTACATAAAAGCGGGATTTCCGGTGCATTTCAGAGGCCCGTCGGGAACCGGGAAAACAACGATGGCCATGCATCTGGCAAGTAAAATCGGAAGGCCGGTGGTTATCATTCATGGCGATGCCGAGTATAAAACTTCCGATCTCATCGGCAGCGAACAGGGTTATAAATATAAAAAGCTGGACGACAAATTTATTCATTCTGTCCATAAATATGAGGAGGACATGACTAAACAGTGGGTGAATAACCGTTTAACCATCGCTGTTAAAAATGGTTTCACACTGATATACGATGAATTTACACGTTCACGTCCTGAAGCAAATAATATACTGCTACCCATCCTGCAGGAGAGAATGCTGAGCACATCGGCAGCAAAAGAGGAGGATTACTATATGAAGGTGCATCCTGAATTCCGTGCCATCTTTACTTCAAATCCTGAAGAATATGCCGGCGTTAACCGGACCCAGGATGCCCTTCGCGACAGAATGGTTACCATGGACCTCGATCATTTCGACTATGAAACCGAATTGCAGATTACCAGAGCAAAATCTAACCTTTCGCTAAAAGATACTGAAATAATAGTTAAAATTGTCAGAGGCTTGCGCGAATCGGGGAAAACTGAATTTGACCCGACCATTCGTGGTTCCATCATGATTGCAAAAACACTGGCAACTTTAAAAACAACACCATCGAAATCCAAAAGTGTATTCCGAAAAATTTGCCAGGATATTCTCACTTCCGAAACGAGCCGGATTGGCTCAAAAACCAACCAGGAAAAGGTAAAGACAATTGTTGATGAACTTATCGAACAATATTCCTGATTTCGCAATAAAACGCCCCATCAACCAATCCATAATATTATGCCAATTTCAAGTGCAATAAAAGGACTTCAGAGCATCAAAAGCATGCAGAATGTCGTCAAATCGGGTATCCCCAACAAGGAGGAATCAGATTTCATTAAATTGTATCTCTTCGAAAAAGAAAGAACCCGGTTGAAAAGTGAAGAAATAAGGATTCTATTAAGGCTTGAAATCATTCAAAACCGATTGAAGGAAATTCAGGCGTACAATGAGGAAAAAGCAGGACAGATGAATGTTCCTGACCCGGTAGAAAAGAGTAAAAAGTCCAGGAAGGACGATAAAAAAGATTGGAAAACCATGTCAATAGATTATTAAAAAAACAATGTACTATGGCTGAAATGACCCATGCGTTACAAGCGACCAATCTTGCCGATATTCTCGAAAGAGTACTCGACAAAGGGATCGTTATTGCAGGTGATATCAAAATTCAGATAGCGGATATTGACCTGTTAACCATTAAAATCAGGTTGCTTGTGGCTTCGGTCGACAAAGCCATGGAGATGGGAATTAACTGGTGGCAGGAAGATACCTATCTCTCGACGAAAGCCAGGGAAAAAGAGCTGATGCAGCAACAGGAAACTTTGGAGGCCCGCCTGCAAAAACTGGAAGCACTCAATAAACCTTTATAACTGTTATGAACCGTAAAACAGGATGAAAAATGGAAAAAGATAACAACAAAAAGAAAAAGGACGAAGCCGATTTTAACCTTTTCGGACTTGGCGGTCTGTTCAAAGGCATCGAAAAACTGGTTGACCTTGCCGGGAAGCTCGAGGAAAAGGGTGGCATCAGCAAGGAAGGCGAGATCAATTTTGATCATATTAAAAAAGGAATGAAAGGTGTTTATGGCTTTACCATCAACACGGCAGGCGGAGGTGTCCCAAAAGTGGAGACTTTCGGGAACATAAAAAAAACACCCGAAGGGCCTAAAGTGGATGAAGAGCGGGAACCGATAACCGATATCTTTGATGAAAAGGATGAGATCGTTGTTATTGCCGAAATGCCGGGAATAGAGGAAAGTGACCTTGAAATCGACCTGAAGGAAGATATCCTTGAAATTTCGGCTGTAAGCAAAAACAGAACATACCGAAAAGAATTGCTACTCCCGGCTAAGGTAATCAAATCAAATCTAATGCACAAATTCACCAATGGCATCCTTGAGATCAGGATAAAAAAATAAATGTCATGGCACTTGCTGGCTTAGAAAACAACGACCTTAAACTCATCATTTTCGGCGGGAAAGGTGGTGTTGGAAAAACTAGTTGTGCCATTGCCACAGCACTGGCGTTGTCTGAAAATTTCAAAACGCTGCTCATCTCCACCGATCCTGCCCATTCCGTGTCGGATTGCCTCGAACAGCAGATTGGCTTTAAAGTTCAGGAAGTTGCCGGCCATAAAAACTTAGCCGCAATTGAGGTTGTTGCCGACGAAGCACTTTCAAGGTTTAAAACGGAACATCAAGGCGAATTGAAAAAACTTCTTGAAACCTCCACAAATCTTGACAACGAGGACATTGATGAGATGCTGACTTTGTCGATACCTGGTATTGATGAGGTGATGAGCTTTAAAACGATTATTGATTTTATTGAGGAAGGACAATACGATAAATATGTTGTAGATACAGCGCCAACCGGTCACGCCATGCGACTGATCTCATCGCCGAAACTGCTGGATGAATGGATAAAGGTGGCAGTCAGAATGAGATGGAAATACCGCTATATGATCACCAGTTTTTCGGGGTCCTATCAACTGGATGAGGTCGATAGTCTTTTACTGAGCTTGAAAAAAACGGTAAAAAGAATCGAAAACCTGTTGCGTGATAAAACCAAATGTGAATTTATCCCGGTATGTATCCCCGAAGCGATGGCCATTATGGAAACCGGCCGGTTGCTATCAGACTTACGCAAATCTGAAATAATTGCACGGCAGATCATCGTGAACAATGTGATGGTTTCGGAGGAGTGTGGTTTTTGTAAACGAAGAAAAGCTGGCCAATTGAAATATATTCAACAGATAAGTGAAATTTTTAACTATTTGAACAAGGTTGAAGTACCGGTGTTTGCTGAAGAGATCAAAGGGCTGAAAGCATTGAATCAGTTGAGGATGTATCTTTTTGGTGATAAACCCATCAATCCATAAACCATGACCATAATCAAAGACGAAATAGTATTGCGTGTAAAAGAAGCCCCGGTAAGGGATGTGGGAAGGGCTATTGCCAGGATCGATCCAAAAGATATGAAGTTGATCGGCCTGGAAAGTGGCGACGTGATCGTTATTGAAGGCAAACGTGCCACACCTGTCAAAATCATGCCATGTTATCCCGAAGACAGGAATAAGAGTATTATTCAGATTGACGGGATTACCAGGGAAAATGCACAGGCTGGCATCGATGAAAAGGTGAAGATCGTTAAAACCACCTGCCGGCAGGCTGCAAAAATAAAACTCAAGCCCGATACAAAATCCGGTTCTTTGTTCAAGGCCGATGACGCCAAATACATTGGTTCGCTCATCAATGGCCTCCCGGTGACAAAAGGAGATAAAGTGAGGGCCACCCTGTTTGGTTCCCGGTCGGTGGATTATACGATAACCGGCACCAATCCGGAAGGCGTGGTGCTGATACACCCCAATACCGCGTTTCAACTTGAATTGGCAAAGCAGGAGGGGGAAAGCAAAAGAAAGGTTTCCTACGAAGATATCGGTGGACTTGGTAATCAAGTTCAACGAATCAGGGAGATGATTGAGCTCCCATTAAAGTATCCCGAAATTTTCGAACGACTTGGTGTTCAGGCTCCCAAAGGCGTATTTCTGTATGGCCCTCCGGGAACCGGGAAAACGCTCATCGTTAGAGCGGTGGCTCATGAAACGGATGCCTATTTTATCAACATCTCCGGCCCAGAGATCATGGGGAAATTTTATGGGGAAAGCGAAGGCCGGATAAGGAAAATTTTTGAAGAGGCTCAGCAACATGCACCCGCCATCATTTTTATTGATGAAATAGATGCCATTGCGCCAAAGCGGGAAGATATGGGCGGCGAAAAACAGGTTGAAAAGCGTGTTGTAGCCCAACTATTATCGCTTATGGACGGATTGGAATCGAGGGGGAAGGTTATAGTAATTGGCGCAACAAATATTCCTAATTCCATTGATCCGGCATTGAGAAGGCCGGGACGTTTTGATCGCGAAATTTCTATCTCCATTCCTGATAAAAAAGGCAGGCTCGAAATTCTTCACATCCATACCAGGGGCATTCCCTTGTCGATGGATGTAGATATGGAAAAACTGGCGGAAATCACCCACGGTTTTGTGGGCGCCGATTTGGAAGCTTTAGCCAGGGAAGCCGCCATGACTGCTTTGCGGAAAATACTCCCGCAAATCGATTTCGAGATGGCCGAAATCCCTTACGAACTTTTGATGTCGCTCGAAGTGACCATGGATAACTTTCTTGACGCGATGAAAGAGGTGGAGCCTTCGGCCATCAGGGAAGTATTTGTGGAGGTGCCCGATGTGAAATGGGATGATGTCGGCGGCCTTGATGAAATAAAAGAGGCTTTAAAGGAAACGGTGGAATGGCCATTGAAATATGCCGACCTGTTCAAAAAAGCCGATACCAAACCACCCAAGGGAATTATCCTTCACGGGAAACCCGGCACAGGCAAAACATACCTGGCAAAAGCGCTGGCAAGCGAAAGCGGCGTCAATTTTATCTCTGTAAAAGGTCCCCAGATTTTGAGCCGCTATATCGGGGAGTCGGAAAAAGGGGTGAGGGAACTCTTCAGAATGGCAAAACAGGCATCGCCTTGCATCTTGTTCCTGGATGAAATTGACAGCCTTACCCCCAGGCGAAATAATGACAGCTCAGGTTCCGGGGTGATCGAGCGGGTGATCGGCCAGTTCCTTACCGAAATGGATGGCATTGAAGACATGAAAGGCGTTATTGTGCTGGCTGCAACCAACAGGATCGATTTAATTGACCCGGCTTTGTTAAGAAGCGGCAGGTTCGATCTGATATTCGAATTGCCACTTCCCGATTTACTAACCAGAGAGAAAATATTCGACATCCATACCCGGAATAAACCCCTTGGTAAAAAAGTAAACCTGAATAAACTGGCGCTGAAAACCGACACCCTGACAGGGTCCGATATCGAATTTATTTGCCGGAAAGCCGCTATGCTTGCCATTCGTCAATTGATTGATAAAAACCGTGAGAAGCCGTCTGAAATTTTCGGTGACATCAGCATCCTTGAAAATCACTTTGAAGAAGCCATACAATTGGTGTTAAAACAAAACGCAACTAAAAAATAAATTCAGATCGCATGGCAACAAAAGGGATATATATTTACGGGATTGTGCCGAACTTTTACAGTACGGATATGTTTAGATCATTGGAGAATTCAGGGGTTTATGCCATCACTTTTCAAAACATATCTGCCATTGTTTCCGACAGGAATAGTACACACCTCGATTATTTAGACAGGGAATCCCTGGGATATTTGCTGGTTCATCATCAGAAAACGATTGAAGATCTCATGGGGAAAGGATTCGCCATGCTTATCCCTATGCGGCTCGGCACGATTGTAAGCTCAAAGGAAGAGGTTTTTAAAATACTTGCAAACGGCTATGATTTAATTATCGATACCCTGAAGAAAATCGAACACCTGACAGAAATTGACCTTGCAGTGACCTGGGCAGATTTTCCTGGTACCCTCAAAGAGATCGCTGGCCATCCAGACATCATAGCCATAAAAGATGACATTCTGAAAAAAGCGGACACGCTGTTAAAAATTGACCAGGTGAAAGTGGGGATGCTGGTTCAGGCAAAATTAAAAGAAAAAAACACAAAGGTTGAATTGAATATTCTGGATTCTTTGTCACCAATCAGTCTCGATATAAAAACCCATGAGGTGATGAACGACGAGATGGTTACCAATTCCGCGTTTCTCATTAACAGGAATAATAAAGAAAAATTTGAACAGGTAATGGATCAGCTTGATGAAGAATACAAGGGGTTGTTGAACTTCAAATTGGTAGGGCCTCTGCCGTGTTATAGTTTTTATACTATTGAAGTAAAAGACCTGAATTCTGAACAGGTGGAACAGGCCAGAAAAGAGCTTGGACTGAGAGAAGAAACATCGGAATCTGAAATAAAAAAAGCATACCTGGAAAAAGCAAAATTATTTCATCCCGATGCACATCCGGACAATGGCGACGAAGAAAACTTCAACAGGATCAATAAAGCCTATAATACATTGCTTGATTATTCAGTGTCGGCAAGGCAATCTTCGAAAGATGATTTAATATCTCTGGCAAAAGAAAAAGTGATTGAAAATTTGATTCTGGTAAAAATAAAGGAATAATATGCAGCGCGACGGAAAGTACATTTATTGCATCATTGCATCGGATTACGACATCAATCTAGGGTCGATAGGGGTAGGCGGACGCGGCGATCTGGTCTTCACCATCGGTTTCGATGGCTTGTGCATGGTGGTGAGCGACCATCCGCTCAGCAGGTTCGTTGTCAATCCCGAAAACATGCTGGCGCACCAAAAGGTAATTGAAGAGGTGATGAAGGAATTCAGAAGCGTACTTCCCATCAGGTTTGGCATCATCGCGGCAACCCCCGATGAAATAAGGAACCTGCTGAACCGCAGATACAGCGAGTTTATGGAATTGCTCAAACAGTTCGAAAATAAAGTGGAGCTCAATGTAAGGGGAACCTGGAAAAATATGGGAATGATTTACAAGGAGATCGACAAGGAACATGTTGAACTTCAAAAAATCAGGGCCGAAATCGAAAAACTGCATGACCAGGAAAAAAGAAACCTGAAAATTGCTGAAGCCGGAAAATTGGTCGAACATGCACTGGTTGAAAAGAAAGAGGATGAGGCGGGAAAGATTATCGATGCTTTCCGCAAATCGGTGTTCGAGTTTAAACACAATAAAAAAAACAACGACGCCATGTTTATGAATACAGCATTTCTGGTGAACAGCGGGAGGGAGGTGGAATTCGATAACATCATGGCCGACCTTGGCACCAGATACCAGGATCGGAGCGACTTTGTTTATACCGCTCCATTGCCGATCTTTAATTTCATCGACCTGAAAATTTTTCCTGAAAAATGGGAATTATAAAACCAATAGACTGAAAGACATTTATGAACAGCGAACTGGAAATACCGAAAGAAGGAAAATACATTTATGGGATCATTAGGCATGCCGGCCCGTTAGACTATGGCCCTATCGGAATCGGAAAACGGGCAGACAGGGTTTATGGTATCAATTTTAAAGATATCAGCGCAATAGTTAGTAATTCGCCAATCATCATATATGAAGCACGAAGGGTAAACATGATCGCTCACGAAGAAGTACTTGAGGAGGTTATGAAACAATTCACAGTTCTTCCGGTCCGGTTTTCAACCATCTCCGAGCACAACGATGACGCCGGAATCCTGAGAATCCTTGAAAAGGATTATAAAAAATTCGACGACCTGCTTAGTAAGATGGAAGGCAAGAAAGAACTGGGACTCAAGGTACTTGCACAGGAAGCTGCGATCTATGAAAGTATCATTGAAAAATATGATGAAATCAGGATACTGCGGGGAAAACTGATGAACCTGCCTCCGGACAAAACCCATTACCAGCGGATGAAAATCGGTGAAATGGTGGCCGAAGCGCTTAAAAATGAAACAGGCATTTATAAAAATACCACCCTCGATGTTCTAAACCCACTTGCAGACGACGTGAAGATAAACGACAACTATGGTGAGTTGATGATACTCAATGCCGCCTTCCTGATTAAAAACAGCGCTGAGCCCGCGTTTGATAAAGCGGTGAGCGATTTGGATGAAAAATATGGCAGCTTTATGACCTTCAAATACGTGGGGACATTGCCACCCTATAATTTTGTTAACCTTGTAATTAACACGAAAGGAATTTAACATGTTTTTAATCGACGATATATTGCTTGCACCTTTAAAAGGAGTCATTTTTATCGCAAAAAAAATCAATGAGGTGATCGAGAAAGAAACGTCAGACGAAGGCACTATCAAAGAAAGGTTGATGGCACTGCAGCTGAAATTTGAGATGGATGAAATTGACGAAGAAGAATACGACAAAAGAGAAGATGAATTATTGAAATTACTGGCAAATATCAGAGAAGAAAAACAAAATAAATAACGAAATAAAGAAAGGAGGGAAAAATGAATGCATTTACATGTCCGAAATGTGGAAAAGTAACAGGTGGAAACGAAAATTTTTGCATTGAATGTGGACAGCCACTCAATATTATATGCCCGGAATGTGGCGAAGGATGGCGATTTATGTTCGATTACAAATTTTGCCCCTTTTGCGGGCATAACATGAAGAAACCGGGTGAAAAGAAACCGTTACCGGGGAAAAAAGAAACCGTTACCGGGGAAAAAGATAAATAATAAGGAGGGAAAAATGAGTAAAATAATTGATGTAAAAAAAACAGTGGTTAAATTCCTGAAAGAGAACATTAACTGTTATGACGTAACGGTCATAAAAATTGAAAAAGTTAAAGAAATCTGGAGTGCCGTGGCAGAGGTATATGAAGACGATTCATTTTTAAAATCAATGAACCTGCCACCAAAACAGGTGCAGCTTTTTTATTCCGTTAAGATGGATGAAAAGCTTGAAATTACATCCTTCGAACGACTTAATTCCTTTGAAGGAATGGATAATACTGATCAGTAATATCACTTAATAAAGGAACCAGTTATCATGATCAATAAGCTGATATATGTTTATTGCATATCAAACAGTCCTCTTGGACTCGTCCATATCATGGAGTCCAAAGGCTTGAAATCTCTTATGTTTGATGATTTTTTCGTTATCGTTAAATATGTTTCCGAAAATGAATTCTCCAAAGAAAACTTCAAAAAGAATTTATCAGATTTTCAGTGGTTGGAATCCAACGCCCGGGAACATATCAGGGTAATCGACCTGATCATGGAATATTGTACCGTGATCCCGTTTAAATTTGGTACGATCTATCATTCAAAAGATAGTTTGAAAAAATTTATTGCGGATTATTCTGATTCATTGATCGAAAATTTCCATAATATCAAGGGAAAGGAAGAATGGTCTGTAAAAATTTATTGCGAAAGAAAAACGCTGAGCGAACAAATTGACGAATTGAGCGAGGAAGCAGCTGATCTGGAAAAACAGATCATGGCAAGTTCGCCCGGGAAAGCATTTCTTTTAAAAAGAAAAAAAGCAGACCTGATCGAAACTGAGATAGACCGGCTTTGTAAGAACTACGGACAGGAATATTATAATGAATTTAAAAAACTGAGCGAATCAACCAGCATCAACAACCTGCTCCCGAAAGAACTTACCGGAAGAGAGGATGCCATGATCCTCAATGCCACCTATCTTGTAAGTAAAAACAATTTGACTGATTTTAAAAGTATAGTCGACAGGCTGAGAAAAAATGATGGGAATTCCGGTTTTATTATTGAAGCAACCGGGCCCTGGCCTCCATTTAGTTTTATCTCCATTAAAGAAAAACAATAATGCACGATAATGTAATCGACCGGTCTAAAGACATTACCATCCTGGAGTTACTCGACAGGGTTTTGAACAAAGGGGTGATCCTTACGGGAGATATTGTAATTTCTGTAGCAGATATCGACCTGGTGTATGTTGGGTTGAAATTAATGTTAAGCTCGGTTGAGTCCATGGAGCAGTTAAGGTCCGGAAAATCAGTAGCGAAAGAGTAAATAATTAATTAAATGCGCTGAAATGGATAAGATGATTTATTCCATATTATCCGTAAAAAACAATCCTGAGAAATTAAATACGCTGTTGGTTGGGATAAAGGGTATTGCGGGGACGGGCTTATTTGCTGTTTCCTTTGATCAGATTTCTGCGGTAGTCAGCAACATCAAAAGAGCTGATTTAATTGCAGATAAAACAAATGCCATTGAATATGCCGGGGTGATCGAAAAACTGGCACAACAATTTACGCTTCTTCCAATGCGATATGGTTCCCTTATGGAATCAACCGACGCGATTAATAAAATGCTCGGAAGAAACTACCATGAATTTCAACAAAACCTTCATAAAGTTGAAAACAAGTGTGAATTCGGGCTGAAGATCTTTTGTGATTCCGAAAAGTTAAAGGCAGAACTGAGGGCAAAATCAGAGGCAGATACTAAAACACCCGCCAAACCTGCCCCGGAAATTAAAAATTCAGTGTACAGGGATTACGTAAATAAAAAGCTTAAAGAGCACAGGCTTGAGGAATTGCTCTTAACCTATGTTGATTCGGTCATTTCAGAAATCATGGGATACCTTGCCCGATTGAACGCGGTCAATAAATTCAAAAAGATGGCAACCGCAACAAATATAATCGATGCGGTTTTTTTACTTGAGAAGGAGAAGAAAAGCGAATTAATTCAGGCGGTTGAAGATTTACAAAACCAATATCCCGGGCTAAACTTTGTCTTAACCGGGCCCTGGCCGCCGTATAATTTTGTTGAAATCACCATAAAGTAATCAGGACGATGAGTGAAAATAAAATATTATTTAATACCGGATCGCTCGATGAACTTTCGGAGGAGATCGGGAAACTAACAAGCAATGAAGAATCCAGGCTAAAGCTCACCCCCGACAATGCAGATTCAGGGCTGGCAAAACTGGTACTAACCTTAGTTGAACTCATCCGTAAACTGGTTGAAAAGCAGGCTATGCGAAGAGTTGACGGCGGATCATTAACGGAAGCCGAAATCGAACGGTTGGGAGAAACCCTCATGAAGTTAGAGATGAAAATGGAAGAGCTGAAAAAGCATTTTAATCTCACCGACCGCGACTTAAATATCAATCTCGGTCCGTTGGGTGATTTGATGTAAAAGACAAAGCTAAAAGCCTTTCACAATGAGGACGCTGATATATGTTCCCATCATTCATTCAAGCGCCGACATGGGCTCTCTGGGAAAAGAACTTAAGAACAAAAGTGTTTCTGAATTGGGAGAAAATGTATGGCAAAAGCACACCGATACTGTAAATGGCTACTGGGATGCAATTGAATCCTACTTTGAAAACATTGATATTTACATTAAGGGGATTAAAATATATCAGGACGGAATGTTTGTTGATGGTGAAATAGCGATGAAAATCATTAACGAAGGCATCAAATCAGGGAGCAAAAATTTTGAAATAGTCTCAAACCTTATCGATCGGGGGGCATCACTTATCAAGACTGAAGATTTCAAAATGGTGAAAGATGAATACGATGGACTTCAATCTATCTTAAAATCAAAAACTAATATTAAGAAACTCTTTCTACTACTCAGGTATAAAGTTTTAAAACCAATATTTTTAATCAGGAGGGATAAATTTATTACCGGCAGGATAGCCGAAACGCTGGGCCAAAACGAAACCGGAATTCTTTTTATCGGGGCTTATCACAATATCATGAAAAGACTGCCCAAAGATATTACTGTGATCGAATTGAAGGAAATTGCAAAAATCCGAAAATATCAAAAAGCAATTCAATCTGATTCTAAAATTAAAACACTACAACTTAAACAACTTACGGAATACCTGATTAAAAAATGATGTTGGAAAAAGTTGCTGAAAAAGAAGTCGGCAAAAACAGGTTCGCAACCTTCTGAAGCCGAAACGCTGAAGCTCATTCATGAGCTTGAGGTACACCAGATTGAGCTGGAATTGCAGAACGAAGAACTCGTCCTGGCCGACCACTTAATGAGAAACTCAGGATCACGTATAGGGACAATCTGAATAACTCAAAACTCGAGTTTCAAAGAAAGATAAAAGGTTCTGCCAAATCCCCAGAAACCACTGAAGTCATCAATCGTATGGGAATAGCCATCCTGGCCCCTGATGATATACTTGCTGTTCAGCGCATTCAGGCAGCCCAGGTCAGCTCTGGCCTTTAAGGAACCAACCCGGAAAGGACATTCCAGGTGTATATCGAGAGTTTGATAAGACGGAATACGGTAAGATTGACTCCGGTCATTTGGATTTGTCCTGGAAGTTGGACTAAAATCAGCATAATACCGGTCATAATACATCCAGGAAACTGAAATATCAATGGTTCGCATGATCCTGATATCTGCAAACAAGGAAACCTGCGTCTGAGGGGCATCTCCAACATACAATCCATCGGCATAAACCTGTATCGTGTCAACAACAGCCTGATCATCATTAAAGACAAATGCCGTTACATCATTCTTCCATTTCCAGTTGCCTATTGACAGGCTTCCCCCGGCATTCAGCCAACTGGTGATCCGCTGGCTTAGTTCAGCTTCTGCTCCCCTGTGTAAGGCATCAAGACCCTGAACCATTGATGGGTCTTCAAACTGATTGTACTCATTAGTGAGTATCGATTTGTCCTGCCAACTGGTATAATAAGCATTCAGCCGCAAACGGGTATACCTCAGGTCTAAGCCGTAACCAACCTCTGCCGTTAAAGTTTTTTCATTTTTAAGGTCATGGGTCGGGACATTGGTGAAATTTCCGAAGACGAATTTAAAATAAGGTTCACGGGAGAAATATCCGCCATTAATGAATAAATGGTTAAACTCATTCAGGTTAAGATTCAGTCCTGCCTTCACATCGAAACCAGGCTTGAATACCCATTCACTACTGATATCGCTGACGTAATTGTAGCGGTCCTCCCTCCGGTACCAGTTACCGGATATGGTTCCGGAAGCAAACGCGTTAAGCCTGCCCGATTGATACTCCAATTGCGCAAAGATGCTGGCGAAATTATTGATCGCTCCGTTGTCGACCTTAACGATATCTCCGACCTTTTTAATCTGGTCACGGCCCGCCACGCCATCGACTGCATAAGCGTAATCATCAATGAAAAAGCGGCCGCCAAGCAGATCCCTGACCTTTTGCTGCAGCTTCGACTTGAATATTCTTCCATGGAAACCGGCAGTCAGAGTGAACCGGTCGTTGAATTCATGCCTGTAAGTCGATAAAAGCCCTGTCCAGATATGGCTTGCAAGAAAGTTCGTCTGAATATTAAGGGAATATCCGGTTGTGTCAGTGCCATCCGCCAGTGTATAATAACTTTCATTCCCGGCATTATTCCGGTAGATAGTTTCCCAATCAATTTGTCCACTGGGGTTATGATAACTAAATATCCAGGGATTACTGCCGAAAGTCTCGGTCCATTTACCCCCGCCATTGCCGAACGACAAGTAATAAGAGGTGGCCAGCATGCTTTTTTTGGAAATATTCCAGTAATCGTTGAGAGCGATATGAGGTTTATGATAGAAATTTTCGCTCGCATTGTTGATCTCCCCGTTATAACTACCCCAGTCTTTGTTGTAGCGCAGACCATACTGGTCTGTTTCTGCTTTCGACAACCTGTTATTCCGCTGGCCATGTTTTTCAGGATTGCCAAGCGCAGTGAAAACCAACATGTGGTCTTTACTGAATTCCTTGGAGATGGAGAGATAATAAGCCCATCCGTCGACGTAGGTTGCATCAGCGTAGCCCGGTCCTGTGAACCGGGAGCCAAGAAAAGTTACGGCCATATTGTTTTTAAGCCTGCCGCTGGATAACATGAGGGTGGTTTTCTGGTTGCCATAGTCAGTGATGGAATATTTGAGGCTTCCACCTGATTCCACATCGGTAGTTTTTGTGATGATATTGATCGTTCCACCGATGGAATTCAGCGCTACTTTTGAGGCCCCAAGTCCCCGCTGCACCTGGATCTGCTGGGTGGCTTCCGCTAAACCAAGCCAGTTGTTCCAATAGACAAGTCCGTTTTCGACACTCCCAATGGGAACCCCATTCAGCATCAAGGCCACATTCTCCTGTTTAAACCCCCGGATGTTCACGCTGGCATCGCCGCTGCCACCACCGGTTCGGCTCGCATAGACACCGGGCACTGCCTTCATGATCTCAGGGAATGGCTGGTCGCCGAGCCGTGTTTCAATATCTTCAGCCCTGATCATGGACACCGAAACAGGTGTTCGCCGGTCAATCGCTTCCGATGCTATGATGCTAACCTCGGCCAGGCCGATGGTGGCCCGCTTTAAATAGATCGTGCCAAGTTTTACCTCCCCGGTCATTGTCACTGGAATCTCTTTTGGAAGGTATCCTATATTTGTAAAGGAAAGAACATAACTTCCCGGTGACAGGTCAATCCGGAAAAAACCGGCCTGATCGGTGGAAGTTCCCTTGCTTTCATTTAATACTTTGATATTGACTCCTGTAAACTGATCGCCGGTCAGTGAATCGGCGACATATCCTGAAACCCAGGACTGACCATGTGCTAACTGGGTCAGTGTGAGGTTTAACAGGCAAATCAGGCAATAAAAGGATATTTTTTTCATAATCTTATTAGGTTAAATTTAGACCATTAAAAAACCCTGAAGGGATCCAACAGGGCGGGAATTATAAATCAATGATGATAGCCCTTTAGTAAAAAAGGTATATCCATCAGAAATTCTTCTTCCATCCAGACTTTAACTGTCGGTTCCGGAGTTACACCGGATCGGTCCCGCCATCAGACGGAATTCGCGGACTTTCACCGCCGGTCGGGGATTGCACCCTGCCCTGAAGAATATCTTCAAAAACTAACAGATTCAATTTCTGTCAGGTGACAAAATTAGGAATTTTCTTCCGGATAACTGATCCTCACGTGATAAATATTCTGGAGGCTTTTTTTGAAGATTTCTTTAACCATTGTGATATCACGCAAGGTGAGATCAGCATTGGAAAATTGTTCTGATTCCAGCTGACGGTTAATGATCCGCTCAACCAGATCATTGATTCTGTCATCATCCGGTTTGGTGAGGCTGCGGGAAGCAGCTTCCACCGAGTCGGCCATCATCACCAGGGCAGTTTCTTTTGAATAGGGAATAGGACCAGGGTAAGTGAATGTGTTCGCATCAACATTCTTTTCCGGATTTTCGAGCTTTTGTTTAAGGTAGAAATATTCAACCTTCCTGGTGCCATGATGGGTTGTGATAAAATCAGCAACTTCAGCAGGGAGTTTATATTTTTTGGCGAATTCAATCCCGCGTGTAACATGACGGATAATGATCCTGGCACTTTCCTCATAGCTAAGGTCATCATGGGGATTAACACCTGTAACCTGGTTTTCGATGAAATACATCGGTGCATCTATCTTCCCGATATCGTGGTACAGCGCCCCAACCCTGACCAGCAGGCTGTCTCCATCGATAGCGTATGATGCTTCTTCAGCAAGGTTGGCAACCTGGAGTGAATGTTGAAAAGTTCCGGGGGCCTTATGGGCCAGTTCCCTGAGCAGTTTATTATTGCTGTTGCCCAGTTCAATGAGCGTTACGTCGGTGATATAGCCAAACGTCCTCTCCAACAGGAAAATGAGCGGGTAAGCAAATAGCAGCAAAGCAGCATTGGCGGCCATTTGATAAACTTGCTGAATGTTTATTCCCCTGAAATTACCTTCCTGCATCAGGATAAGCCCGACGTAAATTGCAGTATAAGTGCAGAAAACCCAAAACGCCGTGTAGAAAAACTGGGAACGCCTTTCCAGCCTGACTATGCTCATGATCGCAACCACGCCGGCAATGAGCTGGATGAAAACAAACTGGAAGCTGTTTGGTGCGATGAAGCCGGTGGTGAATATAGTTACCAGGTGAACGAACAATGCAAGGCGGGTGTCATAAAAAACCCGGATTATAACAGGGACAAGGCAGACAGGGACGAGGTAAAAATAGCTGACATTAAACCGTACTATAAGGCTGGCAGTGAGTACCATCATAAATATGATCAACAGGATCAGAAAGGTCTTCTTGTTGTTGGCCAGGATATCCTTACGGTAATTATAAAGGAAAAGTACAAGGACCAGGATTGAAATCGATGTCAGAATGGCTTGTCCCCCGGCAATGGCATAAAATGCCCTGGTAGTGCCCAACTGGACCTCAAAATTATTTTTTAATGATGTGAGGATGCGGTAATGATCGTCATTTACCCTTGCCCCGCGTGGAATAATCAGCTCACCACGCTGTACCATGCCGCGGAAAGGACTGATATTTGAAAGTGCCGATTCTTTTTCCGCATTGGTTTTTTCGGCATCAAAGAAAAGATTATGGGTGATATGGTTGGTAAGAATATTAATAAGAAAATCCTTGTCCGTGAAGTTTTCTTTTCCAACTTTAACTAAAATATAACTGCTGGCCTGCTGCAATGTAAATACCTTGAAAAGCGGCACTTCCCTGGCAATATTATTTTCAATGATGAAAATTTCAAAATCGGCAGGTTTGTTTTCTATCGAAGGATCAAGCTGAATGATCCCTGCCCTGAAAATCGAATCAAAAATCATTAATCCTTGCCGCAATAGCTTATCTTTCTGTTGGCTGAACGTATTCAATTCCCCATTTCTTTCAGCCCATTTTTTATTGAACTCGAGTTCGAAGAGCTCTGCCTGTCGCGAAAATACAGCCGTATCCATCTTAAAAAAAGGCTTCAGGAGCGATAAAACCTGTTCCTGTTCGGCTTTCAGCTCATCATCATACTTAATGATCGCAAAATCAAAGGGAGCGTATAAGTCATCATGCAACCACGGTTTACCTTTGCTAAATTCATACCTGAATTTTCCTTCTTTCGGCAATACTAAAACCAGCAGGATCACAGTTGCTGCAAACATGGCAATCCTAAGGAAAAGATCCTTGTTCTTTCGCGTTTTTTCTGTGATCCGGTTCATGGCTGATCTCTTATTGCTGCTAATTTATGAATAATTGGTTTAAATTTGTATGAATTATTAAATTATGATTGAATTTGGTTTTTGTAACCTTGCAGTGGTACCAGTCCGACGCGAACCCTCCGACAAAGCAGAAATGTCTACCCAGTTGCTTTTCGGAGATCTGATGGAAGTTATCGGCCGGGATGATTCATGGTGCCAGGTGAAAATATTCTTTGATGGTTATGAGGGTTGGGTCGATGTTAAACAGATCCGGGCTGTCAGCAACCAGGAGTTCAGGCGCCTGACCACATCACCTGTTTGGGTGAACAGGCAGATGCATTCCGATGTTGTCCTTTACAGTGGGGTGAATATAAGTTTGCCAGCAGGGTGTAGTTTTTATAATATAAAAGGCCAGATTATGGAGATAGATGGAGAGCAATACCGGCTGGACGGAAAAGTATACCCGTTTACTTTTACAGGGCTCAACGGGTTAATGGAAACTGCTGCCGGTTATCTTTCCTGTCCATATCTATGGGGAGGTAAAACTTACCTTGGCATGGATTGTTCCGGATTTACACAAGTTGTGTTCAAACAGCACGGCATTAAATTATTGCGTGATGCGGCTCAACAAGCTACTCAGGGCGAATTAATCAGTATCCTTAACGATGGAAAACCCGGCGACCTGGCTTTTTTTGATAATGCAGAAGGAAAGATTGTCCATGTCGGGATCCTTCTGGAAGATCAACGGATCATTCATTGCTCCGGGAAAGTCCGCATTGATACTATTGACCACCAGGGAATATATAACCGCTATCTGAGCAAATACACGCACAGTTTGCGGTTGATAAGGCGGGTAGTAGCAGGCAGTTGGACAGTTGGACAATAGGCAGTCGGACAGGTTGTATGACTTTAGGGATTGTTTATTGACGATTTCTGACGGCGGATTTCTAACTTCCAATTTGCCAACTGCCAACTTATTTCATCACTATTTTATCCAAATACCTCCCTGCTTCCGGCCCCATATTAAACAACAGATCAAGGATGCTCAGGTTTGGCACAAAGCCATATTTATAATCGAAAACCTGTGGATATTTGGGGAATTGATTGAAAGGCTGATATTTTTTCGGAGATATTGCTGACCGCAGATCGAGCATACTCCCCGGTTTTTTTTCATAGTCCTGCGTGAACTGTATATTGAGGTCTATACCGAGCAGTGCGCTGATTGTTTTCAGAATGTTATGGTTGTTATTAATCAGGCTTGTCTCCTGTGTTTCGAAGAGTTGCTCAAGTATATCAGTATAATAGTTGAAAAAGGGAGATGAACGATAACCCGTCTGCAGCGTTTTCCAATGTTGTTCCTGCCAGTGTTCGCGGTAGCAGATTTCAACTTGTTTAGTCATTGTATGGTTGCCTTGCGGCTTAGTGACCGGGACTACCAGACTTGACTTACCGGACGCTGTCATTATCTCGCAGCGGTTACGGAATGTTTGCTTGGTAAAGGTTTCCATTTGTTCGATATATATGACCTTGCTCCGGATCATATGAACGAAATAGGAAATAGGAGGGAAGTAAGCGGTAGGAAGTAGGATATCTCCGGTTATGGTCATGACATGTGTTAGCTTTTTAGCAGGATATCCTCGATCGCCTTTTTAAAGGTGTCTTTTGGCAAGGCGCCCATCGCCATCTGCGGGGCTCCGTCAGCCGGGCAGAAAAGAATGGATGGGATGCTCCGGATGCCAAAAACGCCTGCCAGTTCCTGCTCTTTTTCAGTATCTACCTTATAAATGTTGATCTTGCCTTTATATTCTGTAGCAAGTTCTTCGAGGATAGGGGCAACCATTTTACACGGTCCGCACCAATCAGCGTAAAAATCAATCAGACAGGGTAATTCACCCTGGTAGTTCCATTCTTTATTGTTTTCGAAATCAAATACTTTTGAAATGAAAGTGTCTTTTGATAAATGTTCCAGTGACATAATTATGATAATTTTAAATTTTAAATTGGGGTTTTAATTATTTAATTAATTGATGTTGAAGGGGTTTTTAATAAAAACTCGTCAATGATTTTTTTGTAAGATTCTTTTGGTAATGCGCCTTTCTGTGAGGAAGGTTTTCCTTGCATGGGGATGAATAAAACTGTAGGAAGACTTGTGATGCCAAATACGGCAGCCAGTTCCCGCTGAGCTTCTGTATCTACTTTATAGATATTGATCTTGCCTTCATACTCAACTGCCAGTTCTTCAAGGATCGGGGCGATCATCCGGCAAGGCCTGCACCAGTCAGCATAAAAGTCGACGATAGCCGGTTTGTCACCTGCAAAGACCCATTGCTGTGGGTTCTTCTCGTAATCCATGACCTTGAGTTTAAAGGTTTTCTCAGTCAGATGTTCTGGTATTCCATTCGAAGATTCCGATTTTTTACTGCCACCATCAGTAACATTTGCAGAAGATTTCGATGACGTATTGCCCTTCTCACCGTCTGTAGTGCCATTACAGCTGATGAACAGGAAGATTATTAAAACAGAGAGGTATCCGATTTTTTTCATATTAATAATTTGTTTAAGATTAACGGATGCAAAATTAAGAATAATTTTTGAATTAAATCGCTTTAGTATCACTTTTTTTATAATTTTGCTTAAAAATTATTAAAAGGCACTTTTAGGATCAACATTTCGAAACGATGACACTATTTTTTCGTGAAATATCACCTCTTAAGTTAGAAGAGGTCTTGCTGGATGAAAACCGGTGCCTTGAATTCATTGCAGGGGAAAAATGGTATAAGGGCTTTGTTTGCCGGAAGTGCGGCCACGATAATTACTGCAATGGCAAAAAGCCTTATTCCAGGCGGTGCACCCGCTGTAAACATGAAGAATCGGCCACTTCCCATACTATTTTCCATGGCTGCCACCTGCCTCTGACACAGGCTTTCAGGCTGGCTTACCAGGTCTGCCATAACCCTGAAGTTTCCACCTATGAGCTGGCCAGGCAGCTTGATACACGCCAGATGACCTGCTGGAAGCTCAAGAAGAAGATGCTCGACTGCATTGCATCGAACGGCCAACTTCAGATCATCCCTTCATCAGCAAAACTAAAATACGTTTCTCCGCCAAGGATAAGGTGATCCAGAACAGGGAGGTCAAGCAGGAGACCTGCTTCTTTGAGTTTACGGGTCAGCCTGATGTCGGCCTCGCTGGGCTGGGTGTTACCGGAAGGGTGGTTATGGCAGAGGATCAGCGAACTGGCATTATGGTCGAGGGACATCTTGAATATTTTCTTTGGATCAGCCACCGTCCCGGAAATGCCTCCTTCGCTGATGTTTACTTTCCGGATTACCCGGTTGGCCCGGTTCAGCAAAAGCACCCAGAATGATTCGTATTGGGAATCTGCCAGCTCTCCATGGAAAAGTTCAAAAACATCCCGGCTGCCGGCCACTTTTTCCCTGGCCATTGCATCCTGACCCCGCTTGCGGTTGCCCAGCTCGAGCGCCGCTATGATCGTAACCCCTTTCGCCATACCGATCCCTTTGAATTTCAGCAAGTCATTGATCTGGTATTTCGACAGCTCAGCCAGGTTTTGACCGCTCTGATCAAGGATCCGTTTGGCCAGGTCAACGGCCGATTCATTCCGGTTGCCTGACCCCAGCAATAAAGCGATCAGCTCGGCATTGCTCAGTGCCGACTTGCCTTTCAGCAGCAGCTTCTCCCTCGGCCTGTCATCTTCCGACCATTGTTTGATGGGTATGCGTGATTCATATGTCATCGTTGCCTTTTTCCTGTTTATCCGGAAAAATGGAAATTATACCCGACCGGTTGAAAATATTTTTTTGGAATCAATCATATGCATGGGAGGATAGAAAGCAAAAAAAAAAGCCGCCGGTTGCTAAACAGGCAGCTTGAAATGATAGCTTGAAGTATTTCTTACGCTAACGTATTGACCTTACGGGTCAGCTTGGATTTCAGATTGGCGGCTTTGTTCTTATGAATGATCGAATGCTTTGCCATTTTATCGATCATAGAAACCATTTTCGGAAGCTGGGATGCAGCTTCATCTTTAGCTTCAATGGATTTGAATTTCTTGATGGCGTTACGCATGGTTTTACCATGATAGCGGTTCTGGATCTTTCTGTTTTCATTGGCCCTGATTCTTTTCAGCGCTGACTTGTGATTTGCCATGTCTCAGATATTTTTTATTCCTGAATGGGGGTGCAAAGGTAAAGAATATTTTTACAAATGAAAATGTTTTAGGAAAAAGTTTATTTATAGCTTTGATCAATCAATAATCGATATTTTATGAAAATGAAAATTTCCTTTACTGCCACTCTTCTCATTACCGGCATGCTCCTGAACGCGCAGACCAGTGTTCCTGCGTTTATTACGGATAGCCTGGATAGCTATACCGAACAGGCGCTAGCGGAATGGCAGATACCGGGTGTCGCGGTTCTTGTGGTCAAAGACGGACAGGTGATTGTCCAGAAAGGTTATGGATTCCTCGAATCAGGCAAACCTGAGCAAGTAGATGAAAATACGCTGTTTATGATCGCATCCAATACCAAGGCATTTACAGGAACGGCAATGGCAATCCTGGAACAGGAAGGCAAATGCTCACTTGACGACCGCGTTCAGAAATATTTGCCCGGCTTTAAAATGAAAGACCCCTGGGTAGCCGAACATATTACCCTGACCGATGTTATGTCGCACCGGATCGGTATGGAAACTTTCCAGGGCGATTTTATGTATTGGGAGTCGGACCTGAGCAGTGATGAGGTGATCGAAAAATTCGGCATGCTCACGCCAATGTATGATTTCAGGGCGAAATGGGGCTATTGCAATGCCGGTTTTCTGATCGCCGGAAAATGCCTGGAACAAATCACCGGGATGACATGGGAACAGTTTATGCGGGATCGCATCGTAAACCCATTGGAAATGAAAAGGACACTGGTTATGACCGCAGAAATTGCAAATGCTGAAAACCTTGCTGCGGCTCATACCCTGGTCAACGGAAAACTGCAGGTTATCCCGCACTGCCAGGTCGATAACATTGCACCGGCGGCCAGCATCAGCTCTTCAGTCAGCGATATGAGCCACTGGATCATTGCCCAGCTCGACAGTGGAAGGTATAACGGCCGGCAGGTTATTCCCTGGCAGGCGATCCGGAAAGCGCAATACCCAAATTCTATCGTCCGGCGGGCCAGGCACCCGTTCAATATTACACATTATTCCCTCTACGGCATGGGCTGGAGCCTCCAGGATTATGAAGGACGGGAAATGGTTTCCCATACCGGCGGTGTGGATGGTTTTGTAACTTCGGTTACCCTGATCCCCGAGGAGAAACTTGGCGTGGTCGTTTTTACCAACACCGATATGAATGGTCTTTACGAAGCTGTTAAATGGGAGATCATTGATGCATACCTTGGACTACCTTACCGGAATTACAGCCAGGTTTTCATCTCGCGTTATATGCCAGCTTATAAAAAAGAAATGGAGATGATCACTTCGTGGCAGGATTCGGCTAAAATGAATCTGCCCATGCCTGTGAAACTTGCAAAATTTGCGGGGAAATACAACCATGAAGTTTATGGCAGCGCTATCCTCGAATCTAAAGGAGATTACCTGCTCCTGAAGCTGGAACACCATCCTGATCTGACATCCAGGCTGGAATATATTGGAAACAACAGGTTTCTTTGCACTTACAGCAGTCCGCTCTGGGGTATCAAAGTTTTTCCCTTTGTTATAAAAGATGGAAAAGTCATATCATTTACCCTCAGCGTAGCCGACTTTCTTGAATTCACGACCTATGAGTTCGTGAAGGAATAATCAGTATTAGTGTTTTATTGAACGATGAAAATTAATGATATCAGTTTCTATATGTTCCTGCTTAAACTTTTCAGCATGTTGAAGGCCTTTCCCGACTAATTCATTTCTTAATGTTTCAGAATCCATCAGTTTATCGATCCAGCCTGCGATCTCTTCAAAATCATTCGGATTCACATAAACGGCACCATCACCGCCGGCTTCCGGAAAGCAACCTCCCTGTGATGTGATAACCGGAATATGACTGAAAAGTCCTTCCACGATCGGCATGCCGAAGCCTTCATATTGAGATGGATATACCATTAATTGAGCATTTCTGCAAAGAGCCGGCACATATTTATAGGGCACATTTCCCAAAAAATGAATCCGGTCCGACAACCGGTTTTTTTCAACATAATTTAAGATTGTTTTCAGGTAATCCCTGCCTAAACCCACAGCGGTGCCAATAACAACCAAATCCAGGTCATACTTGTCTTTGATCAGGTTAAAGGCTCGTACCGTCTTAAACAAGTTTTTCCTTGATGTAATAGCGCCAATGCTGATGATATATCTTCTTTCGGTACTAAAAAACTGATGGGCATCCACGGTATCTTTGCTATAGAAAATCGGATCGCTGCCTGGATAAATAACGTTAATTTTGTTTTCCGGGACATGATAATAATAAACTATATCCCGTTTGGTCTGCTCACTTGCGGCTATAATAAAATCAGCATGCTTGCCGGCATACTTAGTCTTTTGCTTATAAAAATAAGCATCAATCGCAGGGTATAATTGCGGATACCGCAAAAATATCAGATCATGAATAATAACGACTTTGACTATATCTGGGTTTTTATTGCCAAAGGGGATTTCATTGCTTAATCCATAATAAATACCGATATTGTCTTTTCTTAAACGGGCATTGATCAAGCCTGTACGCCAGGGTGCACCACCCAGCATTTTGTGCCAGGGTTTATCCGGACTGACGATTATACTGTTAGCCCGATCAACTTCTTTCAGGTAAGGATTGTCACCGGCGACTACCTTTGGGGAATACAGGTAGAAATTATCACCAGCCGATTTCTTTGCCAATCCATGGTAAAACCTCCGGCCATAATTGCCAAGGCCGCTATTATTAAAGAAAATCCTTTTTGCATCTAGGCCGATATTCATGTAACCTTTTTATGGATGACAGTCCGGTAATAAATTTCATAATAAAAAAACCTTAAGGCAGAAAGGAACAATGGGATTCCCATCATGACATATAAGACTGAAAGATATTCCGGGGAAATAATGCCTGATTCTCTGAGAATTACTCCGGAAGTGATCATGACAGCCATCATAATATAGCTTCTGATATTAAAAAAGGCAAACATACAGGGATTTTCATTCTCTAAATTAATGATCCGCCAGGCATGTTTTAAAGATATTTTGGAAAACAACAGTAAGTAAAATATTCCGCCACCAAAAATGCTGATCGTAATTTTTAGCCATAAGAGATCCCTGTACATACAGAATAGCGAAATGCCTTTATACAGAAGCATTCCTCCTGCAAATGTCCACACAACGCCGGCCACAAAAAGAAGGTAGCGCTTGGGAATTGCCGGTTTGAGTGTCTGAAGCAGGTTCATCTGATAGTGGGATAAAATTTATTGATTAACCAAGGGACCAGCCAACCAATGAAAGAACCTATGATTATGCCGCTTAACACATCGCTTGGGTAATGCACCCCTAAAGCCATCCTGGAATAAGCAACCACTGATGCCCATATAAAAAGCGGGATAATAAATTTTCTTTTCGGGATTAAAATTGTAAATGCAACAGCAATGGCAAAAGCTTCCATTGCATGTCCTGAAGGGTAGGATGAACTGCCGGCTTCCGACAGCTTTTCAATATCGGGGTAACTTATATAAGGTCGCTCTCTGATAATAATAGTTTTCAGGGTAAGGCTTAAAGTTGCAACAACAATAAACACCGCAAGGATTTTATAAAACACAATCCTGAGTGGCTTTGATTTTGTTTTCAGTGAATAGATGAGAATTGTCAGCAGTAATCCTATGCTTACAAATGTTGTGGTAAATGAAATATAATAAAGGATATTGTCAAGCGCTGCAACGCGATTGTGGTGTATCAAACGCAGAATTTCGATATCTAAACCGGATAATGCAGTATTATGCATTGGCATTAGTTATAGCGAAGAATATTTTGAAAAAATTTGATTTTGCAATTTCCAAATTTCAAATATCAATTTTCAAGTTTCAGTTATTTCTCATCCATAAACTGCTGTATAGCAGTTGCTGCGCGCCGGGAAGCGCCTTCGCCCCCAAGCTTTTCCCTGAGTAAATCATATTCTGATATGATCCGCGACCGGTTGCTTTCATCCAGTATGACATTCAGCTCTTTTTCAAGGTTTTCCGCATTAAAATCACCCTGGATCAGTTCCTTCACCACCTGCCGGTCCATGACCAGATTCACCAGCGAAATGAACTTCACATCCACGATCCGGCGGGCAATAGCATAGGAAATGGAACCGCCCCGGTAGCAAACCACCTGCGGTACGCCATAAAGCGCCGTCTCAAGGGTGGCGGTGCCTGATGTGACCAATGCCGCATGGGCACGGCGAAGCAATTCATGGGTCTGCCCGAAGAGGATCACCGGACTATCCTGTCCTGCTACCTGCCGGTAAAATGATGGTTCGATGGAAGGTGCGCCGGCAATGACGAACTCATACACGGGAAACCTGCCTGCAAGTGCAGCCATTACGGGAAGCATCCGCCTGATCTCCTGCTTTCTCGAGCCAGGTAACAAAGATATGATAGGCTTGCCGCTCAATTGATGGGCTGCCCGGAAAGCATCGGAATCCTGGTAAGCGGAAGGCCTGTTCACTACATCGAGCAGGGGATGGCCTGTAAAATCCACCGGGTAATCGTAACGCCGGTAGAACTCCTGCTCAAAAGGCAGGATCACAAGCATTTTATCCACATTTTTACGGATGCTGTAAACCCTTGATTTCTTCCACGCCCATAACTGGGGAGAGATGTAATAAATGACCTTAAACCCATTCCGGTGTGCGAATTCTGCTATCCTGAGGTTAAAACCGGGGTAATCCACCAGGATAATGGCATCGGGTTTGAACCGTAAAATATCTTCCTTGCAAAAACTCAGGTTCTTCATGATAGCGCGGATATTCAACACTACCTCGACGAAGCCCATGTAAGCCAGGTCGCGGTAATGCTTAACCAGCACTCCGCCGGCAGCTTGCATCAGGTCGCCGCCCCAGCAGCGGAACACCGCCCCCGGATCGGTTTTCCTGAGCTCCTGCATGAGGTTTGAAGCATGGAGATCGCCCGAAGCCTCGCCGGCAATGAGGTAATAGCGCATATCAGGAATATCTTTTAAAGATAAAATAAGCTACCATGAGCAAAAACGTTATCAGCAGCACACCGCGGCCGGTCTTATCAAACTTGTATCTGACAAAGTAAATCCTGATCGGGATTAAATTGATGATAAGCGCCAGCAACATCATTTTGTCTGATTCAAAAGGCCGTGACCATGTGCTGCCATATTCCACAACCAGTGAAACAAGCCACAAAAGGCCATAGAACAGGCCAGGCAAAATCAGCCCCACCAATGCTCCAAAAGCTATGTTATCTCTTTTTAGCATCAAAGTTCACAAAAGTAGATAAAATAGCCATTAAATTCTTTAAAACTGCCTTAACTCCTCGTAAAGCATCTGGACCGGCAGGCCCATGACGTTGAAATATGAGCCTTCAATCCGGTTGATGCCGATATAGCCTATCCATTCCTGGATGCCATAGGCACCGGCTTTGTCATAGGGCTTGAAATGAGTGAGGTAATAATCAATCTCAGCAGCAGAAAGAGGCTTGAAATAGACATTGGTCCATGCAGTGAAAGAGCGGCATTTATCGCGGCTGCGGATACACACACCGGTGACCACCTGGTGCATGCTTCCCGAAAGGGTCTGCAGCATTTTCACGGCTCCTTCTTTACCTTCAGGCTTTCCGAGGATATGGCCATCGATCAGTACCAGGGTGTCGGCTGTGATCAGGATGTTTTTCGCATCTTCAAGCAATTCTACGAAATGACCGGCTTTTTTCTCAGCCAGGAAAATCGCAATTTCATCCGGAGTCATTCCTTCCGGAATTGACTCATCGGTCTCAGCACTGATCGCGGTGAACTCCAGGCCCAGTTGCTCCAGCAGGAACCGTCTCCGCGGGGAAAGTGATGCGAGGATTATATGACGGTTTTTCAGGTTTTCCAGCATCATTATCACATATTTCTGAACCAGGTAGCGACCAGTGAAACCATACCCGCGACCATGACCAGTTTAAGGATCAGGCTCAGGCGGGTGAAAGCAGCTTTTTCCGTAGCCATAATCGTTTTATACACAGTTATAAGGAGTAAAACCTGGGTAAGTATCAGGATATAAGAAATCCATGGATAGCCGGAGCGGTACAGGATAAACTGGAACCAAACCAGTGTGGCAAAAGTCACAATTTCCAGAAATATGAGAAGATAGCGCGTTACTGAGAGCCCGAGTACTACCGGCAGGGTGCGGCAACCGAAACGGGTATCGCCTTCGATATCCTGGGCATCTTTTACAATTTCACGTATCAGGGTGGTAAGAAAAGCAAAAAGGGCAAATGCCAGGACAAAGCGGTTAAGCTGGGGAAAAGAACGGCTGGCTTCTATAAACAGCTCCGGTTGGCTTTTCAGGTGATAAAACTCGAATAACCAGTAAATAATGACAACAAGGGCAGCCAATAGAGAAACCACCAGGTTACCAATAGCGGGAAGATATTTGTACTTGAAACTGTAATAAAACAGTGCGGTAGGAATGATCACAAACAGGATACCCAGGAATATGTTACCGGCCAGGTAGCTGAAAGCGATGCCGAGAACCAGCCCGGCTGCGGTCAGGTTGAAATGCAGCTTATTTCCCGAAACCTCGCTGATCTGTCGTCCGATGACCTTTTTGGCAGGTTTGTTGATCTGGTCGATCTCGATATCGAGGACGTCATTTATCACGTAACCGCCGGCACCAATGAGCAGCGTCGCCATTACCAGCAAAAGGAATTGCCAGCCAGGCATCAGTCCTTCGAGGCCGTTTTGTTTAAATACCGGCAGGAAGATTGCATAGCGCACTAAAAGCAGCATCCCCGCCATAATGAGCAGGTTGACCGGCCGGATTATCCGGAGATAAGCTTTCCAGGGCATGGCGCTACCAGCTGAAGGCGTCATCATTCATCCACTTTCCCTGCACTTTCAGCGCCTGTTCGATGACATCGCGGGCGCAGCCTTCACCACCTTTAAAATGAGAAATATAATGAGAGATGGCCTTGATCTCTTCAGCGGCATCGGCAGGGCAGGCGGCAATACCGCAATATTTCATGGCATGAAAATCAGGGATGTCATCGCCGAGATACAGGACATTTTCGGGCCTTAAATCGTTCGATTCCAAAAAGTCTTTAAGTGTGCTGAGTTTATGTTCAACGTTGAGGAATACGTGTTGAACCTTCAGCATCATGAACCGGTTGACCATCGAGCGTGACCGTCCGCCGGTAATAATGGCGACGTGAAACCCCTTTCTGACGGCTAATTGAATGGCATATCCGTCACGGACATTTGCGGTGCGCAAAGGCTCACCTTCGTCGAGCATTATTATGGTCCCATCAGTGAGGGTCCCATCATAGTCGAAAACAAAAGTGGTGATATGCTTTAACAGTTCTTTATAATTATTCATTTTATTGAGAATGATGGTGGATAATATTTTCAGTGATCAGGCGGTAAATATCGCGGAAAGCCGGGTCATCACGAAGGAGTTCCAGGTGTTTTTCAATGACCCGAAGGTCTTTCCTGACTGCCGGGCCGGTCTGGCTGCGAAATGGGTGCTGCTCTCCGGCTTTGGCGGCCGTTTCAAGGATCAACGGGGCAAGTACGGCAAATGGAATGTCTTGCCGTTCAAGAATGGAGGCCGCGATAGAATAAAGCTGGTTGGTGAGGTTGGAAGCGATTACCGCAGCCAGGTGGATCTTTTGCCGGGTAGGGGAGTCTGTGATCATCACCCGGTCGCTGACCATTCCTGCGAATTGCTCCAGTTTCTCAGAAATTTCGGTGGATTGACCTTCTATAAAAAAAGGAATGCTTTTATATTCAATGCTTCTGCCTGACGTAAGTGTTTGCAGTGGCCACAGTACACCGGTTCGGGTGGAGGCGCCTGATAGTGAGTCAAGTGAAGAGAATCCGGAAGTGTGAACCAGGAGCTGGTCTTTAAGATGGAGTTGGAGGGCAGCTTCACGGATATGATCGTCCTGAACGGTCAAAAGGTAAAGATCGGCTTCTTTAAATAGCTTGGAAGTGTCAATGATATAAGGCACTGAAAAGGTTTTCGACAGGATGCAGGCGGTTTTCTCATTATGTGCAAGGATCTGCAGCACACGGATACCCTTTTTGCTGAAAGCTTTGATCAGGTGAAAGGCCACATTGCCTGATCCCACAACAACCATATTTTGAATACCTTTTTCCAATGCTTGCAAATTTATGCGATTAATTCCAGTCTGGGTCTTTCATTTATAATTTCTGTATAATTTGCTTACTTTAAATTTGAACAAATCAATTTTCGCATTGTTAGGTGTTTACTTTCAACCACAGGAATGGCCCATTATTCCATCAAAGACTTAGAAAGAATATCCGGGGTGAAAGCCCACACTATCAGGATATGGGAAAAACGCTACGGAATTGTTGAACCCAAGCGGACTGACTCCAATATCCGATTCTATTGCGATATGGACGTCAAAAAGCTGATGAACGTGTCGATTTTACTTCATCACGGGTATAAGATCTCCAGGTTAGCCAGCCTTGACCCGCAGGAACTTTCCAAAAAGGTCTTGGAAGTATCGATGATTTCCAACGGTCACGATAGCCAGATTGAAAACCTGGTGGTTGCCATGATTGAGATGGATGAATCCAGATTCGAAAAGATACTGAACATGTCGATCATGAAGGAGGGGTTTGAGAATACAGTTTTTAACGTGCTTTACCCTTTCTTCGAGCGGATTGGAGTACTATGGCAGGCCGGCAGCATCAATCCGGCACACGAGCATTTTATCACCAACCTGGTAAAACAGAAAATTTACGTGGCCATCGACAGTATACCTGTTCCCACAGGAAATGATACGAAAAAAATCCTGCTGTTTCTTCCCGAATGGGAGCTTCATGATCTGGGCCTGTTGGTTTACGATTACCTGGTTAAAAGCCGTGGCTTCAAGGTTATCTATTTAGGCCAGAATGTTCCGGAAGACGACGTTTACTCCGTCACAGATTTTCTTCAACCCGATTATTTCCTGGTGGCTTTTGCCAATGCAGTTGATATGGATAATTTGGAAGCTTATATTAAACGTTTAGCTGCCCGCTATCCTGGGAAGAAGATATTCATTACCGGCCATCAGACAACCGGCCTGACCTGCGCCCTTCCTTCCAATATTACAATCATCAATTCCGCCCTCCAGTTTTCCAGCGAAATCATTCCCGGTTTACAATTAAATAATTAATACCAACTAATCCCTCTTACCGTCTTACCGTCTTCCCTCATTCCCCCTTTGTTAAACAAAATTTCATCTTTTATTTAACAGCTTTTAACATTTAACATTCCCGGTCTTATATACAAGTAATATTTATAATATTGAAAAACAGTATTGTAAATATCACTATTTAGAATAATTGTTAATAAATTGTTAAATAACTTGACAAGATGCTATATTCGTGTTTAACTTTGTATCGTTAAGTTTAAACAAAAAATACTTATCATCATGACCGTATTAGAATTCAATTATAGACTCATCAGCATGCAAAGTTACCTTCAGTACTTTGCCAAAAAGCTGACCATGAATGAAGAAGATGCCAACGACCTGGTTCAGGAAACAAATTACAAAGCACTTTTGTTTCGTGAAAAGTATGTGCATCACACTAATTTCAAGGCCTGGTTGTTTACCATCATGAAGAATATCTTCATCAACAATTACAGGCGGAACAAAAAAGCCAGGACTTTTCTTGATACTACAGACAACCTGCATTACATTCACAAGCAGATCGATGCTTTCCCGGTTTCTCCTGATTCCGAGCTGCAGGTGAAGGAAGTGCGTAAAGCTGTTGATAGTCTGGAGGATGACCATAGGATGCCATTTGAGATGCATACCCAGGGGTTCAAGTATAAAGAAATTGCCGATGAACTTGATATCTCAATAGGAACTGTTAAAAGCCGTATTTTCTTTGGCCGCAAGAAACTCATGGAAAGACTTGAAGGTTATGGAAACTGAAGAGTTTTGAGTTCTGAGTTCTGAGTTATTATTTTTCAAACCACTAACCATTAACCAATAACTTTTAATAAACCTGCCGGACTTCGGCCTTCAGCTGGTCGATGGCTGTCTTTACCGGATTTTGATCCAGCTGTGCCCAACGTTCCAGTAATATCTTTGCCAATTCACCGGCACCGGCGCCCGCATCTGTTTCCGTTGCCGAAGTGTTGATGAGAAGGATAATTTCTTCCTTGGCTGATTTTATCATGGCCCAGCCGGAAGGGGAAACATAGATCTGCTGGGCAACATTGTGTTCAAATTCTTCCCGGATATTCTGTACCAGCATTAACTGAAGGTGGTAAGTGGTCATACCGGGCTGAAGTGCCCTGTTGATGGCCTGGGCCGGCGTAATCCTTTCAAGAAGGAGTATGAGCCTTTCATAAGCCTGTAAACGCAAAGGGAGGGTCGTCTGGCTATTACCGGCTTTTTTGCTCTCTTCCCTTTTCTTTTTTTCATTTTTCAGGTATGCCAGCACGACTAATCTGACAGTGAAAAAAAACACCAGGGAGGGAAGTAAAAATTTGAGGATTTCAAAAGATAATGCTAAGATCATTTTTTTAAGATTTAGTTGCAAAGATAGAGTTTCTTGAGAAGAAGTCAGAAGTCAGAAGTCAGAAGAATAACAGTTTAACGATTTAGCAATTTGGCCCCCATAATTTTTCTATTTTTGTAAATCTCTTAACAAAGCAGAATACACTATGGAACTCCCTGCGCAAAGAATCCTTAATCTATCTGAATCGGAAACACTTGCAATGACACGCCGCTGCCGTGAGCTGGCGGCCGAAGGTGTCGACGTGATCAACCTCAGCATTGGTGAACCTGACTTCAACACACCTGAACATATTAAAGAAGCTGCCATCAAAGCCATTCATGAAAACCGCACGCATTATCCGCCTGTACCGGGTTATCCTGAATTACGCAAGGCCATTTGTCACAAGCTCAAACGGGATAATAACCTCGAATTCACGCCGGAGCAGATCGTTGTATCCACCGGTGCGAAGCACTCCATAGCCAACGCCATGATTAGCCTGGTTAATGCCGGTGAGGAAGTTATTCTGCCTGCGCCTTACTGGGTTTCTTATAAAGAGATGGTCAAACTGGCAAGGGGAACGGCAGTTTTTATTCCTGCCACTGTGAAGACCGATTTTAAAATCACACCGGAGCAGCTGGAAAATGCCATTACACCAAAGACCAAAGTCATCCTTTATAGCAGTCCGTGTAATCCTACAGGTAGTGTTTATTCCCGTGAGGAACTTCATGCCCTGGCCGAAGTCATTGCCCGTCATCCAAATATCTTTGTGATCTCCGATGAGATATACGAGCTGATCAATTTCGACTGCCAGCATGAGAGCATTGCCCAGTTTGACTTTATCCGCGACCAGGTGATCGTGATCAACGGGGTTTCAAAAGGATTTGCCATGACCGGCTGGCGGCTCGGCTACCTGGCAGCGCCAACCTGGATTGCCAAAGCCTGCGATAAACTTCAGGGACAAATGACCTCTGCCACTTGTTCCATCTCACAATATGCGGCTATTGAAGCCATGATGACTGATCCGGAAAAGTCTCCTGACATCAGGGATATGATCTTTACTTTCAGGAAAAGAAGAAACAGAATGCATGAATTGCTTCAAACCATTCCTGGCCTAATCACGAACCTACCTAAAGGAGCTTTTTATTTCTTCCCGGATGTGACGCATTATTTTGGGAAGAGCTATGGTGGAAGAACCATAAATAATGCCTGCGATCTGGCAGATTACCTTTTGGATGTCGGACATGTGGCGCTTGTGCCAGGTGATGCATTCGGAAATCCGGACTGCATCAGAATTTCTTATGCAACATCAATGGAATTGCTGGTTGAAGCAGTTGAGCGTATTAAAAAGTGCCTGGCAGACCTGGCATAATAGCAATTAAGTGCTATCTTTACTTAATAATCATTAAAAATGCCAGGGAGGAATTACCAAAAAGTCTTCGAGCAATTTAGCCATCTCAGGGTGATGGTGGTTGGGGATGTGATGGTTGATGCCTACATTTTCGGTAAAGTAGAGAGAATCTCCCCTGAAGCACCTGTGCCTGTGGTTACTGTCGAAAAACGGGTGAACCATCTCGGCGGGGCGGCCAACGTTGCCCTGAACGTGAAATCGCTGGGCGCCGAACCTGTCCTTTGCTCAGTGGTTGGTAATGACACAAAAGGGAAGGAATTCCGGCAGCTGCTTGCAGAAGCAGAGATTTCCGGCGAAGCTGTCGTGACAAGCAATGAACGGATAACCACCACCAAATTCAGGGTAATCGGCAATAAGACACAGATGCTGAGAGTGGATGATGAAGTCACTGATGATCTGGCTCCCAATGATCAATCGTTGCTCCTGGGAAAGATCAATGAGATCCTTGAAAAATCAACTATCCATGCTATTATCTTCCAGGATTACAATAAGGGTGTCCTTACTGCAGATCTGATCCACGATGTTATAAGAAAGGCCCGGGCACTTCATATTCCTGTGGCTGTTGACCCTAAACGGAAAAACTTTCTTCAATTCAATGGCGCCACTTTATTTAAACCTAACCTGAAGGAACTTCGTGAAGGGCTAAGCAGGGATATCAGGATTGATGACCGGAAGAGCCTTGAAGATGCAGCTGGTTACCTGCATAAGGAGCTTGAGATAACGACTGTGATGGTCACTTTATCGGAACAGGGTGTTTTTATCAGCCGTCAGGAGCCGGATGGAAAAATCGTTCGGCATATTATCCCTGCTCATCTGAGGAATATTTCCGATGTTTCCGGTGCCGGAGATACGGTGATCAGTTTGGCAGCCCTTGGCTTGGCCTGTGGTCTCGATCCTGCAGAGATTGCCGCCCTGGCTAACCTGGCCGGCGGACTTGTTTGTGAAGAGGTTGGGGTTGTCCCGGTAAACCGTGAAAAATTGCTTATTGAATCACTTACCTTGCTTTAACCGGACAAGGTTTATCATCCCCGGTCCTCTTTCTTAAAACTTTTCATTAAGTTTGCAGCCAGAAAAAATAAAACCAGGCAGTTTCCGTTACTAGAACTATTAATCCAACATGCATTGAGAAAGGTTTTTTTTGTTTTCACTGTTTTTATTTTCCTCATACAGGTAACCGGATCTTATTGCCAGAGCAGCAAGCTGCTTAATCTGCCCAAGTATGATTATACTCCTTACCACTTTGGATTTACATTGGGGCTAAACCAGATGCTGTTCACAGTCAGGCCCGCTTCCGATTTGAATACACGGGTTTATACTAGTCTTCAGACCCCTGAACTGGCTGTCGATTCCTCCAGGCTCCTGGCAGTCAATTCATCACCTACTTTTGGATTTAATATTGGTATCGTTGGCGATATGCGATTGGGAAGACAGTTCAACCTGCGTTTTGTACCTGCCCTTTCCTTTGGCGAAAGATATATCAACTATTCAATCCTTGGATACGAAAATAACGGCAGCACAACCCTGATCGATGTCAAGAAAAATGTAGGGTCGGTATTTATCGATTTTCCACTTCTGTTTAAATATAAATCCAAGAGGCACAACAACATATTGGCTTATCTTACCGCCGGTGGCCAATATAGCCTCGATATCGCATCAAATGCACGCAAACGGGACCAGGGCCAGCAGATCGTGGTCAAGCTCAATAAACATGATTTCTATGCGTTGGTAGGGGTGGGATTCGATTTCTACAACCCCTGGTTCAAGCTGGGTGTCGAGCTGAAAATGGCTTACGGGCTTTTTGATATGCTCAAAAGGGACAATACCATTTATACATTGGGGATTGAAAAGCTGGACTCAAAAATATTCCAGCTTTGTTTTACCTTTGAATAAAAGAATCCAAAACTTTTTATCTATGGAATTCTCTCCTAACCCCGACCTTTTCCAGATCATCAATAAGAAAGGCCAGTTGAAGCAGTTGGTTTACCGCAATACCCTCGACTCGATCAATCTCATAAAAAAAGTTATCACCGACCTGCGGAAAGAATATCAGAAAAAATATTCTTTGGATCCCCAGGCTATTCCATTCATACAGCAGGACCGGGGTGAGTTTGAAGTGCACCTGCAATTTGCCGGGGACATCCTGATTTTCACCATGCATACCAATGTTTTTGAATTCTCACGCTACCACGAAGTGATGTCGACTTCCTATATCCGTGAAGATAAAAACCGGTCCTATTGCGGTATCATCAATATATACAACTTCCTGGCCGATTCATATAAATATAACCGCGTGAATGATATCGGTTACCTGATCGGCAGGGTTTTTATCAATAAAGACAAGTGTTATTTCATAGAAGGAAAGCGGGAAGTAGGGTTGCTTTACAATAATTTCGGCCAGGAAATCCTTGATGAAAAAGCAGCCAGGCAGATCGTGGAGTCAGCCATCCAGTACACCATCAATTTTGATTTATTGACACCTCCTTATGATTCCCTGAAAGAGATCTCTTTAGAGGAGATGCAATCCATGGCCGACAGCTATAAGTTAAAAACCGGCAAGCGATTAGGATTCAGGTTCCAGGCGGATAAAGCAGAAGAGTAGGCAGTTGACAGTTGACAGTTCGCAGTTCGCAGTTCGCAGTTCGCAGTTCGCAATTCGCAGCAGATTCACCTGTAGGGTTCACCGGCCGGTGAACCCTACAACCACATTTTGACAACATAATGACCACTTCATGACCACTTAATGACAACTTTATGACTACTCAATGACTACTTTATGACCACTTCCCATAGCACGATACAAAAATTTCATCAATGGCATTGCAGGATAAAAAAATTATCCTACTTTTGCACCCTCATTTTGGCCCGTTCGTCTAGTTGGTTAGGACGCCAGGTTTTCATCCTGGAAATCAGGGGTTCGAGTCCCCTACGGGCTACGTAAGCCGGTAAATAGCCGGCTTTTTTTATTTTTATATATTAAAGTTTGGATTGGCAAAAGAGAAGTAAGACTGTAAGACGTTAGGACTGTAAGATGGTAAGATGGTTCGGATGCCAGGTTTTTATGTTGTAGGAAATATGCAGAATTTGTAATAAGAGGGTATCCCGCCAGGAATTAACGAAAATAGCCCTCCCGGTTCACAGTTTAATAGAAAGTTCGAGATGTCCGCCTAAACCAAGTTCCACAATTTTCTTAAGTGTCGAAAAACGGACTTCTTTAATATTGTTCTCGATTTTTGAAATATAGGATTTTGAGGTTCCGACTTTATCAGCAAGTTCAGCTTGCGTCAAACCTTTTTCGCGACGTGCCTGGAGGATTAAAAAACCGATTTTAAAGTTTTCATATCCTGCTTCGAGCTCGTCACGCTTTTTTGTTCCACGTTTACCGTAGTGCTTTTCTTTAAATTCGTCAAGTGTTGTGATATTACTCTTTTTCATTTTCATATTCTCGTTTGATTTTTAGTGCTTTGTCAATTTCCGCTTTCGGTATTTTTGAGTTTTAACCACGGTGCAAAGATACACAATGTTGTCCGAAAGTGCAACATTTTATGGAAAAAATAATTCAGTAATTGGTGGTCAGCAGTCAGCGGTCGGCGATTTGCAAAACTCCCAATCCCATTAGGGACGACAGTATGGTAGCAGGAAAATAGCGATAAACCTTGAAAATCCCAACAGGGACGACAGAACGCATTGATTTAATAATATCAACCATTGATAAATTTCTTCATATTGCATATCTTTGTAAGAAAAAAGCCATGGCAATTAAGAGGTCATACACTGCCGTTATTGAAAAGACAAAAGACGGATGGTATGTCGGACAGATTCAGGAACACCCGGAAGCCCTGACACAGGGCAAAACTATTGAAGAATTGGAAGCAAACCTCTCCGATGCACTCAAAGAAGTCCTTGAAATGAAGATTTGCACTCAGCTTGAAATTCCAAGGATAAAATAACAAGAGTAAACCTTCTGTAGGGTTAACCGGCCGGTTAACCCTACAATTACGGATAACCCTACAACTAAGGTCAGCCGATTACTCAGCAATTTTCAAAAACTTCGCAGAGCCTGATATTCCTTCTTCACTTATGATCCGCAATAAATACACCCCATCACTGAGATCGGAAATATCAATCCGGTAAGGAAATGATGAAATATTTCCGAATGCTTTTATTTCCCTTCCATAAAGATCTACAATCGATATTCTAGCTGCCGACTGGGAACTGCGAACTGGGAACTGCCTACTGTCAACTGTCAACTGCCGGCTGGCCGGATTCGGGTATACAGTTACATTGAAATCTGAAAAGCCCAATTCCTCCACCCGTGTCAGGCAATCGAGAGCCGCTTCCAGAATTTCATCCTTTCCCTGCCTGATGCCGGCGATTGTCGGTGAAACGATCGTATCAATTTTTACCCCGTTGCGCTGTTGCTGGTAACCGTCGGCATAATACCAGCCAAGTGAAGTGAAACTCGTAGATATACTACCTGGCAGAGTCAAATCACTTGTGTTACCGTCAGCGCCGGCTGTTTGCGTTCCTATTACTTTAGAATCAGGATGATAACTGAGATACTGGCAGGTATATTCTGCCGAACTTTGTGTTTCCTGGTTCACAAGAATGTACACATTGCCATCATAAGGGTCTGGATTTGACCAGGTGCCTATATTATAGTAATCATTTTGCGGGTAGTACCATCCGGGCAAATAATAATAATTATATGGCGACGGTAACCAGGTTAATGCCGGTTCATAATAGATAGCACTTATAATTGGCCCGGGAAAGAAGAGTGGTGCAAAATCTGCCAGCCATGCATATGGGTAATTTCGAATGTCAAAAATGATAACAGGCGCATCTTTTAGCAAATCATACATAGCAGGCACTTCTTCAGGCATCAGCCATCCCAGGTTCACATAACCATAACCACAATCTGTTATGAAATATGAAGAAGTTAATCCATTATCCTCCTTCCAGCCAAACCAGTAACCTAAAGAAAGCGATCTTAAGGCATAGGCCATATAGGTATTGTTATTGCTATCCAGCAAGGACAGGTCAAGAGTCGAATTATTTCCTCCCAGCATCATTTTATAATAAATATCCCTGTATAATGCGGCTGGGGTGGATGCAGGTACAAAAAGAGATAATGAATCTTCGATTTCCCGGATTGGTATCCCCTTCAATCCAATCAGGATGTCTCCTTTTGATACCCCTGCAATGCCTTCCACCTTTGTTACAACACACAATGTATCAACCCTTGTAAAATAGATTTTCGGAAGGAAATTTCCTCCCCAGAAATAAGCTGATAAAACAGTACTGCTTGTGAATCCATGCGAGTCATTAATCATGGTGACAAGTTTCAGGAAGGTTTTGTGAAAATCCGGGACGGTACTAGCTTGCCGTATCAGGGGTATAAACTCATGCAGGGTGCTGTCCCATGGCTGGTCCATGATATTCCTGTTTGGAGAAAAATAGTTGATCACATTCCAGTAATAAAACATTGTTGTCAAGCGATTCGCTTCATTTGTATAAGTAATTGTCATGGATAAGGGATCATCCCTGAAATCAATGTAACTGTAATAACCTGGAGTTAAATAATCGTTGAACTTCACAAAACAGGTTGATGTATCGGAGTAGATGTAGGTTGAAAAAGTTTCCAGAAAATCCATTACCGGTTGTGAAAAGACAGGATCATCAATCCAGGAATTATCAAAATTAAAGTTGGTATCGGGTTCAGGCCATTGATTTACCGGATAGGAATTATTACCCACTTTGTTAAACATATTGATGAGCGCATCATTGAATTCTTCATTATTGTTTGCTGCCAGCACTTCATTAACGGTCGTATTCAGAAGCGTATCCCATTTGAGATCGCATTTATGCTGGCTGAAGTACTTGAAGTACCCCCATGTTTTGCACAGGCGGTAAAGGCGTCCGTCGGTATCGTCGGGGATTTGGGCAACAGATTGGTTGATAGAAATTGTTGCCAGGAACAGGATAATGGTTGCGATTAATATTTTCATGATTTGGGATTTTTTCACCACGGATTACACTGATTTACACAGATTAAGCACAGATTATTTATCGCTGATTTTCAGGAACTTCACTGACCCAACATTTCCAGAATCATCATTCATCTTCAAAATAAAAACCCCATTCGTTAGATCGGAAATGTCTATCTGGTAAGGGAATAAGGAAATGTTTACGAATTCTTTTATTTCCCGTCCATACAAATCAGCAATCGATAATCTGACCGCCGACCGCCGACCGCAGACCGCCGACCGCCGACCGCTGACTGCTGACTGCCGACTGTCAACCGTCAACAGCCGGCTGGCAGGATTGGGGTAAACACTTATAAGTCCTCCTGAAGTGCTCAACGGCTCGTCTTCTATTCCAACCAATCCTCCTGTAGAGTTCTGCTTGTAGTAAATTTCATAGTTAAAGTCCCGGTAATCTTGCCAGATTACATGTAAAACCGGGCCGGAAACAGCAATAAATGGTCGTTCTGATGAAAAGGAGAAATTGTTTAACTGCATCTCTCCCGCCCATGTTGCTCCACCATCTAAAGACCAATTATAATATATGTCATTGACTCCACCGCGTGTATCCTGCCAGACTATATGCAAGACCGAGTTTGAAAAGACCAGATTAGGGAAAAAAGAACCAGCTGGATTATTCGTTACCTGGATATCTTCCCCCCAGTTTTCACCTCCATCAATTGAACACTTAAAATAAATGTCGTTGAAGGTGCTTCTGTAATCTTCCCATACTATATCCACATTTGATCCTGAAGCGGATATACATGGAAATCGGGAAAGACTTTGATCATAGGTCAACCGAGTTTCAGGTTCCCAGGTCGTACCATTATCAGAGGATTTCCTGTAATATATCTCAAGGTTCCAGTCACGATTATCATTCCATGCAACATACACATCCGTTTGAGAAACGGATAGAGAGACATTGTACGCATCGGGTGAATTTGGTGATAGCCAGGTTTCATCACTCCAGTTTAGTCCTGCATCGGTTGAGTATTTATATAATATCTTCCAGGTCTGCTCGTCCATATCCTTACTAACCCAGGCAACATGAACATAAGAGCCATTGGAAGCAATCGCGGACCAGTAAGAGATCTGCTGGTCTTCGGTTAACCTTATAATTTCACCCCAATCTTCACCTCCGTTCATCGACCGGATAAAACAAATCTCCCAGTTTCCATCAATAAATTCCTCCCAGATGACATACACTAACGATCCGTAAACCGAAACCGACGGATACTGTGAAAACTCCTCAGTGTATGTTAGCCGGATTTCCCCATCCCAATTATATCCACTGTCGGTAGAACGCTTGTAAAAAATCTCCCAGTTATTTTCCGTTTTTTCATACCAGACGACATGTACGGTATCTCCGTTAGTTGCGATACAATGACTTTTGCCAAAATAAAGAAACGATGTGTCGCTGGTTTCAGAGAGCCTGACATCATCTTCCCACTGAGCTTGGGCAAAGCATACCGTCAGCAAAAAAGCAAAAATTAAGAGTAGTCTTTTCATTGGAGTTGGGATTTGGTTAATTAATCACAGAGTAGTAAATATAAGGGTTTTTCGTGGTAAAGTCAAGCTCATTGAGCGAACGGTGCAGTTTATTGAATGAAAGGTGGTTGAGGGAGGGGGAGCGGCAGTTGAACATTTGGCAATTGGACAGTTGGCAGTAGGATCACCTGTAGGGTTAACCGGCCGGTTAACCCTACAACTACGGTTAACCGATCACTCATCAATTTTCAAAAACTTCGCCGAGCCTGATTTTCCTTCTTCACTCTCAACCCGCAAAATATACAACCCATCCCAGAGATCGGAAATATCTATCCGGTAAGGAAATGAGGAAATATATTCAAATTCTTTTATTTCACGTCCATATAAATCAACTATCGATAATCTGACCGCCGACCGCTGACCGCTGACTGCTGACTGCTGACTGCTGACTGTTAACTGCCGACTTGCCGGATTCGGGTAAACATATATCGGACCTGCCGAACTATTCATCAACACCTCTTCTATTCCAACATTCAAATTCCCGGTTGGATCACGCTTGTAATAGATTTCATAGTTGCCGTCACGGAAATCAGTCCAGGTCACGTTTACCTGGGTGCCGGACACCGAAACGAAAGGATAAAAGGAATCTGCAGGGTCATAAGTAAGCCGTGTATCTGGTTCCCAGGAATCTCCTCCATCAAAAGAATATTTGTAATATATTTCAAGAAGATTTCCAATACGATTATCCTGCCAGACAATAAATATTCCATCACCACATACCGCTAAGTTTGGAAATTCTGAATTACCGGCGTAATTGGTCAGGCGGGTATCTTCTCCCCATGTTAATCCTCCATCTGAAGAATGCTTAAAATAGATCTCGGTGAAATAATACCCAAAATCCCAATCCCGGCCGTCCACCCAGACAATATAGACATCTGATTCGTAAGCTGCTATATCAGGTACCCAGGAATCGTAATCAGCAATTGTAAGCCTGGTTTCTTCGTCCCATGTCTCCCCCTCATCCTCTGAGCGCGAATAATAAATTTCCTTGTTCATGTCCCGGTTATCATTCCACACGACATGCACAATTGGTCCCACAGCACATACAGAAGGATTGCCCGATACCGCCTGATCTTCAGTGAGACGGATGGCAGGTTCCCAGGTCAGGCCACCATCAGTAGAGCGTTGGAAGAATATTTCCCACCACCCCTCGCTTTCATCATAATATACTAAATATATATTCGATCCTGAAGAAGTTATGGAAGGCCCCTGGGTAAGTCCTGGAGTATCGGTCAGCCTGAAATCTTCTCCCCAGCTATCGCCACCATCTTCAGAACATTTATAATAGATTTCATAGTTTAAATCACCATCATCATTCCATACAACATGCACTGTTGATCCGGAAACAGTTATGGCAGCATTTTGAGAATTAAATGGCCTGTTGGTGAGTCGGACATCATTTCCCCAGGTTTGCTCCCCGTCAACAGACCGTTTATAGTATATCTCATAGTTCCCGTCACGGTCATCAGACCAGACCATGTGCACCGTATCACCGGAAGATGCCAGGCCACGCTTGCTGTAGTTTGTGGAGGTGAAGGGATCGTCCGTAAGCCTGAAATCAGCTTCCCACTGGGCGAAGCAGTATTGTGATATAAAGCAGGAAACGAGGAAAATGAATAACTTTTTCATGGATGCTGGATTTAATTGATAGATTTATGTACCATGCTGGCATTTATTACGGAGCTGAGCTTTTTGTGAACTTTACAATACCTATTATGCCTTTCTTATTATAAACTTTCAGTAAATAAATCCCTGGTCGGAGTTCGGAAATATCAGCCTGGTAAGGGAATGATGAAATGTCGCCGAATTCTTTCATTTCACGCCCATATAAATCAACAATCGTTATTCTGACTGCCAACTGCCGACTGCCGACTGTCAACTGCCGCCTTGCAGGGTTCGGAAAAACCGTGATGCATTTTTCACTCTTGACAATTGCCATGTCATCAATTCCGACCACCAGGTTTCCTGTCGGGTCCCGCTTATAGTAGATTTCATAGTTTCCATCCCGGGAATCATACCACATCACGTTCAGCTGCGAACCTGAAACAGCTATAAAAGGCCTGTAAGATCCCGCCGCATCTTCAGTCAGCCTGGTATCAGGCCCCCAGGTATCGCCGCTATCATATGAGCATTTATAATAGATCTCACGGTTTCCATCGCGGGTTTCTTCCCAAAAAACGAACAAATGATCTTCTGAAACAGCTAAATTTGGAAACCAGGATTGATTCGGATCATTCGTCAGGCGAATGTTTTCTCCCCAGGTCAGGCCATTGTCCGTTGATTTCATGAAATAGATCTCCGCATTCTGGTCACGATGATCCTGCCAGACCAGGTAAACATTGGAACCCGAGGCGGCAATCGAAGGCCTGGTTGAGACCAGGCTATCAAAAGAGAGCCTCGTATCTTCGCCCCAGGTTATTCCCCAGTCCGTGGACCGCTTGTAATAGATTTCGAGCTTGTCATTATCACGCTCATCCCGCCAGGCAACATGTACTATCGAATCCACCGCACACACTGACGGAGTAACAGACCATGCCGGATCAACTGTCAGCCTCACATCGGATTCCCAGGTCAATCCCATGTCTGTCGAGCGCTTGTACATGATCTCACCCCAATTGAAGTGATAATCGTCGTAAACCAGGTGCGTAACTGAATCGGAAACTGCCATGCAAGGCATATAGGTCTCACCGAAATTGTATGTCATTTGAGTTATTTTCCCCCATGAACTGCCTCCGTCCGGGGAGCGGATGTAAAATAATTCGATATACCATGGGGGGCCGACGTTAGTGCCAACCATCCAGGCAACCTGGACAATGGACCGACTGGCTGCTACTGAAGGGTACATCACTATGTCTGCCTGGTTTGTCAGCCTCACATCGCTTTCCCAGGTCAATCCTCCATCAAGGGAGCGTTTATAATAGACTTCAGGATGGCTATTGCATTCATCATTCCACACAACATGGATAGTATCTCCACAGACAGCGATGGCATGCTGGGTAGACCAGCATAATGTAGAAGCGTTCGTATCGCTCGTCAGCCTAAAATCTGGTTCCCACTGAGCCTGGGATAATTGCGCTGCAAAAAGGGCTAAAGCGAATAAAAATAGCTTTTTCATAAAAGGTAAGGTTTGGTTAACTTGAAAATAAACCCTTTAAAGGTAGGTATTTTATTAAGCAGAAACAAGTCTAATGAGCGAACGGTGCAGTTTATTGAATGAAAGGTGGTTGAAGGAGGGGGAACGGCAGTTGAACAGTTGGCAATTGGACAGTTGGCAGTAGGATCACCTGTAGGGTTAACCGGCCGGTTAACCCTACAACTACGGTTAACCCTACAACTACGGTTAACCGATTACTCTGCAATTTTCAGAAACTTCGCCGAGCCAGATTTCCCTTCTTCATTTATAATGTGCAAAATATACAATCCGTTCCTGAGATCGGAAATATCCAGCTGGCATGGAATTGAGGAAATATTTTCATGATATGAATTTTAAATCTTTACTCTTAAATTACCTGGCAATTAAAGGCTTGAAGATACGAAAACATCTGTTGCCTTTGCTGCTTGTATTTAAAAAAACGTGATAAACAGCAAAGGCTGATCCTTTCAGATCAACCCTTGCTTTCTGAATTGATTATAATTATTCGACTTTGGCTATCTTAACGAACTTTTGGAGTGTTCCCTGGGTTATTACGGCAACGTATACCCCGTTTTCCAGGTTATCACCGGCTGTTATAATTTCATCTGGTGATAATGATTGATATTCCTGCACCAATCTGCCTGATATATCAAATAACTGGAGGGTTACCAATTCTTTGCTTGCTGTCTGCAACCTGAAGTTGAAAGTTGAATTGGATGGGTTCGGGTAAACAGTTAATTCTTCGGTGACGTCAGAATCATTTATATCTGCTTCAGTGGATCTGTAACTTGAAGAAGAAATTGAAGCCTTCAGGGTGTAGCAGTTAACTGGATCATAAGTATCACTTGTTAAGCCACCGACCCAGATGTAATATGTTCCGCTTTTAGTAGTGTTATATATGATGGATTCTGGCGTTGTACCTGTGCTCGATGAGCTGCCGATCAGTATCCCACTGGATTTGTACAATCTAATATTATAATCCGCAGGCAGGTCGGTAAGTGTGATGTTAATGTTTTTGGCAATATTGGTCGTACTAAAAGAAAACCAGTCATTATCGCCATTTGATCCAATAAGTGCTGTGATATACGTATTTACTGGTATTGGCGACGCTGTTGCCATGCTTCCATTCGGCTCATAATTATCAGGACATCCACCCGGAGTCAAAAATTCGTAAGAATACGAGTAATTGCTGAAGCAACCGGTTCTTACCTGGAACTCATAGGCCGTAATAGGAGCCAGGCCGCTGATTGTCAGATTTGTTCCATTTACTATTTCTGAATCAATCCATTCGGTAGCAATTTCCCGGTAACGGACATAATAACCCGATGTATCAGTAACCGCATTCCAGTTCAGATCTGCCGACGATTCAGTAATATTTGTTGCAGCAAGGCCGTCAGGAACAGGACAATTATCTCCACCTGAAGGATTCAACTTCTGAACGAACATATCCCGTACACCCAAATTGGTCATTTCCATAAAGCCATTTCCTGTTGGATTAAAATCTGCAGTTTCCTCAAAACTCCCAACATTAAATATATTGCCTGAGGCGTCCAATGCCAGTGACATGCTATAATCCCAGCCTGGGCCTCCGGTTTGGGTCACCCATAAGAGATTTCCGTCGGTATCTGACTTGAAGACAAAGCTGTCATCATGGCCATTAGCCGTTAAATAGCATGTGTCTGCACCGGGATCAAAATCAGTTGTAGAATAGAAGTAACCGGAAACATAGAAATTTCCTTCCCCGTCAATAATAATGTCTCCGGCACTATCATATGATGCTCCTCCAATTTGTTCAGCCCAAACGAAGTTTCCTGAGAGGTCAAGTTTGAGCACATATGCATCATTCCCCCCGAAAGAGGTCATAGTATAGGTTCCTGTCCCCGGATTAAAATCAACCGTACCATAAAAATGTCCCGTAGCATATAGGTATCCTGAAGGATCAAGTGCTATTGAATAACTGAGATCCTGTTCAGATCCGCCGATTTGTTTTGCCCAGATGAAGTCCCCATTTCCGGCCAGCTTCAATACAAAGGCATCATAATCTCCGTAAGATGTCAGATTATATTTTAATCTTTTATCAGGGTTAAAATCAACGGTGCCCTTGAAATAACCACTGGCGTAAATATTTCCGCTGACATCGGTTGCCATGGAATAAGCAATTTTGGTTTCTGTGCCGATTATTTGTTTTGCCCAGATAAAATTGCCGTTTGCATCCAGTTTCTGAATAAATACATCATAACTAGTGCAAGTCAAATTATAAGTGCCAAGACCCGGGTCAAAATCGACTCTTCCATAAAAGTAACCTGACGTGATCACATTCTGGCTGCTATCCACTGCAATGGAGAAGCCGTATGCATGGCCCACATCGCCTGAACCCATTTGCTTAGCCCATATCAGGTCTCCATCCGGCTCGATTTTAAGGACCATGGTAGTCAACCTGTTCTGTGTTAGAAAATATTCTCCGTCCCCGGGATCGGCGTCAATTGTACCCCAGAAGTAGCCGGTCATGTAAATATTCCCATCAGCACCAATGACAACTTCTGAGCCCCTGTCACTATGTATATCGCCCATACTGGCCGCCCAGAGCAAGTTTCCATTAACATCAAGTTTTTGTATGAAAATATCATCCCAACCGTTAGATGTGAGGTTAAAC